>JABDJF010000291.1 GCA_013002645.1 Myxococcales bacterium | reverse complement strand
CTCCCATTCGAGCAACTCGAAGATCGGTACGAACCGGACGACTTGGGCATTCGCTTGATCGGAGCGAGGACGGCGAAGATCTTCACGATGAACGATCCGGTCACCGTGCGGATCGAGGACGCCAATGTACAGGCTCGCGACGTCATTGGTTCCCTGCTGGAGCACCAGCCCGCGAAGGCCCCGACGCAGGTCCGCAGGATGCAACGCAGCGGCGGCAAAGAGCGCGGACGAGCGCCCAAGAAGCGCGGTGATGCGCGCCAGGAACGGAAGGCGGCGCCGAGGAAGCGACCCGGCCCGAAGAAGAAACGGGGCAGTCAAACGAAGAAGAGGCGAGACAACTCCAAAACGCGGAACGTCGAACCGAGGAAACGGCCGCGGCGCACACGACGTAAGTGATGGCCGGAACGAAGCGACACCTTCTGGCCGTCCCAGAGCTGATCGCTCGCAAGCGTGAAGGAAACAGGCTTAGCGACAAGGACATCCAAGCTCTGATCGCCGGTTTCATGAACGGCTCGGTCGCTGACTACCAGATGAGCGCACTGGCGATGGCGATCTATTTTCGGGGCTTGGACTTCGACGAGACAGTCGCCATGACCCTCGCCATGCGGGACAGCGGCACGGTCCTGAGCCTCGATGAGCTCGATGCTCCAAAGGTGGACAAGCACTCGACCGGCGGCGTCGGAGACAAAGTCAGCATCTGCCTCGCCCCCATCGTTGCGGCCTGCGGGGTGACGGTACCGATGATGAGCGGTCGCGGACTCGGACATACCGGGGGCACACTCGACAAGCTCGAAGCGATTCCCGGGTTCCGAGTGGATCTCTCGGTGCGGGAGTTCCGGGCACAACTCCGAAAAATCGGCTGCGCGCTGATCGGTCAAACGGGCGACCTCGCGCCTGCGGACAAGCGCCTGTACGCCTTGCGGGACGTCACTGGTACGGTCGAATCGATCCCGCTGATCACGTCGAGCATTCTGTCGAAGAAGCTCGCGGAGGGTATCGACGCGCTGGTGCTCGATGTGAAAGTCGGACGTGGAGCGTTCATGAAGACTGAACCCGACGCGAGAGATCTTGCGCGATCTCTGGTGCGAGTAGGAACGCTGGCCGGAAAACGGGTCTCCGCGCTCCTGACCGACATGAATAGCCCGATCGGTTACACAATAGGCAATGCACTCGAAACCAGCGAGGCTCTCGAGATTCTCCACGGGGAAGGGCCTGACGATCTGCGCCACCTCACTTACGAGCTGGCGGTCGAGATGCTGCGTGCCGCAGGCATCGCACAAACGAAGGCTCGGGCGCTACGACGCGTCGAGCTAGCCGTGAGTAGTGGGGACGCTCTGCAAAAAATGCGGCAAATCGTGGGCGCGCAAGGAGGAGACCCGGCCGTGGTGGATGCGCCGGACCGACTCGCGCTTGCGCGTCGGCGATCGACCATTCGCGCGACGAAAGCTGGCTACGTCACGGAGCTCGATCCCCTCGAGCTGGGTCATACATCGATGAGTCTCGGCGCAGGCCGCAGCCGCTCAGAGGACGCCGTCGATTGGGGAGCGGGGATCCGATTGCGCGTCAAGCGAGGGGACGAGGTTCGCGAGGGCGACCCGCTTGCGACCTTATACGCGTCACGGAGTGCTTTGCTAGAGCCGGCAGCAGATCGCGCCGCTTCCGCAATTCGCATCGCAAAGCGGCGCCCTGCCCCGCGGGACCGAATCATCGCGACGATTCGCCGCTAACCTTGCAACCTCCATCGGCGAGCGCGCTGACCTGCATGCGAAGGTCGTCGTATTCAGGCGAATCGACGTAGCTCGTGTCGGGGAAGTCGGAGCTCTTGGCGTACCGTTCACCCAGCGCCTTGATGAACTCGGCCCCGCTCGACTGTTCGAGCGCTGCAAGGACGCGCGATGCGCTGACCGCCCGGGTCTCTTGGGCCCAATTGCGCTGGGCATCGTTGAGTACGGTGAAAAGCGTGCTCTCTCCATTGCTTCGGCGACGAAGCCGGAGATCGGTTTCCAGTGCGAATGCGGTGCCTGCCCAATACACGCGTTGATAGGCGCCCGTCCGGTTCATACTCCGGCTTTCGTCGGCGAGTGTTCGTCCCGAGCCGGACCGCCGACCGCGCTCGAAACCGTCTCGGATGCGCCTCCAGGCGCGGGCGCTGCTCTGTAGGCCACATCGTGCTCGGAGCACCTCCTGAAGGTAGGTCGCGATGCCTTCGGACAGCCAGCGGTCCTCGGGGTACAACCGGGGCAGCCAGAGGTGTGAGAGCTCATGGATCGCAACCCAGTCCGCCTCCAGCTGGGCCACTTCGACTCCGACGGACGGAAGGAGCAGAATCGAAGTGCCTCCGCCCCGACGCACCATCCCGAATGCGACGGCAGCTCCGGGATCGTCTACGGAAACGATGACGAACTGAAGACGATCACGTGGGAATCGACCCCCTACCGACGCAGTCGCTTCGACGGCCCGGGTGAGCCAGCGGCGAACGTCCCCTTCGCGTGGAGTGGGTCCAAGACGCGCGACTTCGATACGCGCGTCGGCAACCGAGAACGCTTGCCAGTTGAAATCCCCAAACACTCCGAACGTCTCGACAAAAAAGACGTCTCGGCGTGGGTGGTAGACGCCGTTGGTTTGTGGCCATGACAACGACACCCGTCCGTCGCCCGGAACCGTGAAACGAACCGAGGTGCTGACCTCGTCGGGAAGCGGTTCGGGCCGCCAGAGCCACTGGCTCTGAGAAAGCACTGCGGAAGAATCTCCGAGTCGAAACCGGCTCGGCTTGAACTGCGTTTCGTAGTTCACGCACTCGTGTCGGCTTGGCTCATTGAGCAGAATCCGACCGTCATGGATCTCGAGAGGGATGCCATCAATCGAAGCACTCTGCAGTTGGCTCGAAGCACTCGAGCTCATGGGAACCAAGCGCGCGAAAGCCACGCCGTTGAAGCATGCGCGAACGCGAGCACCGCCAAGGTTGTCAAAGATTGTAACCGTGTACTGGGCGACCGCACCCGAATGCGTTTCGACGGCCACGCCATCCGAGCCGTGCACACACGAAACGAAGCAGAGCAGCCATGCGATGGTTCCAATCTTCAGCACGATCTAAGTCTCTAGAATCTATGGTGTATTCGACCCAAACCGCCAGTGGCTCGGCGGAATAATCCAAGTGAAACATCCGGGCGCGACGCACGTAGAGCATGTCATGACGCACGCTTTGTTTTTGGATTGCGACCCACGATCGCTTTGGTTAGCGTGCCGTCATGGGAAGCGGGGATTACGGGATTGGTCCCTAACGCCGCGTTGCATCACCGGGGAGCGGCTTGAATGCTCCAGATGCTCTTACGAACAACTAGAGGGTAGATAAACATGAACTCAGCACTCAAGCACACGATCATCGCGATGGCGACTGCGGCACTCAGTGTGACGGCCGGATGCAAGTCCGATGATGGTCCGGAAGTCTCCGAAGTGACCGCGGGCGCCGAGACTGCTGCCGCGGCCGAAGCCTCTTGCGGCGAAGGCAGCTGCGGTGGAGCAAAAGACGCTGCCAAAGAGGCAGGCGATGCAGCGGAAGCTTCCTGCGGCGAAGGCAGCTGCGGCGGCGCGAAGGAATAGTCCATAGCGCGTCGCGCTGCCCCGACTGGGGCGGCAC
>JABDJF010000277.1 GCA_013002645.1 Myxococcales bacterium | reverse complement strand
CGGCACCGACCGTGGTCACGATGAGCGCGACGGTCCGTGCGTTGAGGCGTGACGACTTGCGGCGCATGTGCGGCGGAGTGTAACCAGGTTGCCGACGCTCAGGTAGTGCCGCAGCAAAAGCTCTCTTGGCCCATTGGGCTCAAGATGAGAGCCCAATTTCGCGGTACTGGCTGGTTATGTCGACTTACGGCGCACCTTGTCTCGCGTTCGGATCGTCGAACTGGAGCTTCACTCCCTCGCTGAGTCTCACAACTCCCTTTCCTGGCTGGACCGGTCGCGTTCCCGCTGTCGGCTCTTCAGCAGGCGGCTCGCGCGAGCATCGCGCTCGGCAGCGCGTGTGGCGACGAAATGATTCCAGGTGCCGGGTTGCGGGTTCTTCTGAATCCCCCACCGCTGCGTGGCGTGCTTCTGCTTGAGGGCTCGGGTTTCGATGGTTTGGCGGAGCTCGAGCTGTTGGAAGAGACGTTTTCGGTCTCGGCCCGATACGGGTAGCGCAGCCAAGAGGTGGCGCTGCTGGCGATACTTGCTCTTGAGACGTCGTCGCTCGAGTGCGGCGGCATCTCGGTAGCGAGCCCAGTCGCGTTCGCGACGAGCCCGGGCTTCTTCGAGGGTCTGCTCGTACTCCTTCCACAAGCTTTGGGATGCCCGCGCCGGCATCGGTGAGTACCGATGGGGCGCCTGGCGCGCAGCCTCCAGCTGTCGCTCCGATGCAGGCTCGAACGCTCGAAGCCGTTCGCAGAGCCGCGCCTTGCTCAGCTCCCGGCCGACGAACGAGGCTTTCACCCGAACGCCTCGCGCCACATCCTCGAAGACGAGACCGTTGCCATGCGGCCGAATCACGACACCCAAACGGCTGCAGGCTTCGTGCACGTCGTCCCACCTTCGTAGCTCGGTCGCCCGGATGGCGGGCCGGAGGTTTTCCCGGGCCCAGCGCGCGAAGCTGTTGATGCCTTGGTGGGCTTCGCAGTCGATAGCTCGCTCGGGGATCTTTTCGCGGTCGCGCGTCCTCGACCGGAGTGGCCTCAGGCCGAGCTCCCTCTCGAGGGCCCGGGCCCCGGTGAAGAGTGTCCGGTGGTCCCAAGCGGGTGAATGAATCCGAAAGGTCTCCGGATGGATCTTGTTGATCGCCACATGGACGTGCTCGTGATCGGTATCGTTGTGGCGCACCGCGATGTACTGGTGCTCGGAGAATCCCAGAGCGTCTACAAGGCTCTGCACGACATGTTGAAGTTCCCTTCGGTCGAGGCGCCGATCGTCGCGGTGAAGCGAGATGACGAGGTGATACGTGCGCTTGCTTGCGGCGCGGGTGTTCTGCGCCTGGACGGCATCGACGAGCGCACACGCAAGCTCGAGGTCGTCTCTTCCGCTGACCCCCGGCAGATTGGCAGCGAGGAACCAAGTGACGCGCGACCTGGCGCCTCGCCCCTGAATGTAGCGCGCAAGGTGACGGAAGCCTCGATTCGAAGCCGATTCGCGCTGGTGCCGGACGATCACCGCTGCCCCGCCAAGCGATTCACCGCCCGGCGAACGTCCATGACTGAGTCGATGAGCTCCAGGTTTAGCCGGCGGTAGCTCGATGGATCTGACACGCCTTCTCGAATGGCGAGCTTGAGCAGGCCGCCGATGCGGTTGAGGTTGGCGTTAGCTCGCGAGACCTCGGTCAGGGCTTGGGCGTCGACTGTGCTTGCTAGCCGAACACCGCACAGACACCGACGGAGCACTTCGCCACGGGAGCAGCTCGTCTGTCGAGCAAGGGCATGGAGGCGTGCGAAGTCGTCCTCATCGACACGAAAGGACACGATGCGGGACTTCGGCTTCCTTGGCTGGACCGGATCGTTTCCCTCGGGCGTCACCTGGTACGGCTCCATTGGGCGAGAAGCTCCAAGACCGTGCGCGCCAGCTCACGCGATGGTTCATGCCGTGAGCTCGAAAGAACCCGCCGCGCCAAGCTGCCCAAGGTCTCGGCGGTGGGCGTCTCTCCCACGTCCGCCCTTCCCTGCGCCGTCTCGCATTCGATTTTGCCAGTTGGCAAAGCGATTTCCCGAAAGTGCTTTTTGTCGTGTTTTGATTCCGCTAACTCGTGATCCGGTTTCCCGTGATTGCCCATAGTTGCGCGAACCGGCGCGAAATCAGATGTTTTTGATTCCCACCGCCTCCACCAATTTGGGATTGAAATCATTGAGGTTTCGACCTGGAT
Organism: Myxococcales bacterium; assembly: GCA_013002645.1. Taxonomy (GTDB): domain Bacteria; phylum Myxococcota_A; class Polyangia; order Polyangiales; family Houyiibacteriaceae; genus SG8-38. Next base: position 2,365 of record JABDJF010000277.1, on the reverse strand, counting down.
CCACTTCGGTGTCCAAAAAAGTGTCCCAAACTCGGTCGGCCGCAGGCCCAAAATCGAGTCGCTTCCCTCGCTCGAGGTCGACTTTGAGGCAGCGCACCGCCCGGCAAAGGGTCGGCCATTCAAAGCTGGTGTAGACGTCGATGATCTCTCCGCGACGGTTGTGGGTGAAGCGCTCGAGCACATCCGGGCTCGCGCCGTCCGCACGCGCATAGGTGATGAAGTAGCGGCGAAAGGCGTGAGTGCCTTTGTCCGCGATACCCACCGCCGCGCAGTCGTGGTCCGGCGCTTTCGTCACCTGCGAAGGCGTCCGGGCGCCCATGTTCCGACGGTCGGGAACGATGAAATCCTCTTCGGTCGGCTGCCGGAGGTAGACCTCCGCGAAGCCCTCCAACCGCCATTCGGAAAGCACCCTGGCCAGCTCCGGATGGACGGGCACCATTCGAGCCTTTGTGTCGGCGCCGCTGGCTGTCTTGAGCGGCTGACCGTCGTATTGGCAATGCACATGGAGCGCCCCGAGCGGTCTCGTTCGCGGGTCGTAGTCGCGCCATCGAAGGCCTGCGACCTCGCCCACTCGCAACCCGGTGAGGCCTTGGAGTGTGTGGAACATTCGACGATCGGGCGGGATGCGCGGGTCGGTCATCAGCGCCCGCGCTTCTTCACGATCGTAGAGGGGACGCTTCTGTTTTCCGATCTTCGGCAGCTTACCCCGAGGAATCTGTGCGCACGGATTTCGGTCCATGACGCCTTCGAACACGGCCAGCGAGAACACACTCGAAAGCACGCCTTTTAGGTTGTGAACCGACTTCTCGCCGAGCTTGCCCCTCGTGCGACGATGTTGCTCATCAGGCTCGTAGCAGGACCAACACAGGCGCAGGATGTCGGGCGGCGTAATGCTGTTCACCGGGCGGCGTCCTAGCGTGGGAAGCGCATGCAGACGTAACTGGCGCGCCTCCCGTTCGACGTTACGCCGCTTGCCCACGGCTTGCTGCGCCTCCCACCGTCTCACGTAGCCGGCAAGCGTGACGTTGGGACCCGCGTCGCGCTCTAGATCCAGAGTCCCTTCGCGAACTTGCCTCTTCCGTGTGGGGAGCTTTCGCTTGGCAGCCTCGAACGTCCTTCCGGCGTGCTCACGTCGCCATTTGCCGTCACCGTCCTTGTAGCTGACGCGGTAGCGCCGCTTGCCCTCGTCCCAACGGATCCCAATCGCCGATCGCTTTTTGCGCTCAACCACGCCGCAGCTCCTCGCGCCAGCGAAGCACATCTGAGAGCCGCCACCTGAGCTTCCTTTCGCCGACCGGAACGTGCGGACAACCTTGACGTCGCCACTTGCGAGCCGTATCCGGTGACACCTTCATGAGCTTCGCCAGCTCTCCAGTGGTCAGGAGCTCACCCGTTTCGCCGGTCCGCTGTTGTTCCATCACATCACGTACCGTGTCCAGCAACAAGGCACGAAGGTCCGATACCGTCATATCGAAGAGGCGATCGTCAGGTCCTAGATTCACGTTTCTTCCCGCTCAAGAGTGATCTTCAATCTCGCATCTTGCAAGAGTTGCAATTCTCGGTTGCAGTGAGGCTCCTTCATTGCCTAGCTCCTCCTCCGATGGAATGAACTTGGGTGGCCGTTCGAGTGGCGGCGGGTAGACGTTTACGTGCCCAAGCGCACTTTCCACTGGTCTGCCGCTCCTCACGGACCCTCTCGTAGCGATGGACCGCCTCGCTGACGGCAACACGGTTGATCTCGCGTAAGTCGGCTTCGGTCGTGACAATGAGATCGAGGCGGTCGCTCATCTCTTCGGGTCCAGGTGGCGGTCAGGATCCATCATCGCCTCGATTTCCTCTGGCGTGAGCCCGGGCGGGCGTTTGCGCGGGGGCAGATATCGCTTGCCCTGGCCGAGGACGCTTCCAACTCGGCTTGGTGTCTGCTCAGGCGCCTTCACGGCTTTGGGCTCCACGGCCGCGGCGGTCTGACAGTGCTTTCGACAGTAGCGAAGAAAGGACCGGTACGAACCCGGGAATGGCACCGACCTCTCAAAGTAGACTTGCCAGACGTGCCGTACTGAGAAGCCCGCCTTCAACCAGGCGTTGATTTCCTCCAGTCGCTCTAGGAAGTAGGGATACGGCGTTTTCTCGGCGGCCTTGCGCAGCAGCCTGGCCAAATTAGATCTCTCCTCGTCGTCCATCACCCCTGTTATCGGTTTTGCCCCCCAAAATGTTGTCCTGGCTCGTGATTTTTTTTCGCGTCGGGCTTCCCGCAGGCGATTGGTCAGCGTGTGACTCTGAGTGCACTCCGTGTGCACTCCGTGTGCACTCCGTGTGACAGCATGGGACCCAACTTGTTGGGGCAAGGTGGAGTTTTGTCTGCCAA
>JABDJF010000269.1 GCA_013002645.1 Myxococcales bacterium | reverse complement strand
GCTCGCGTTGGAAAAAGAACATGGTCGCCCACTTGGACGAATCGCTGTCATACGCCCAAAAACGCGCCGAATTCGGTGTTCAGCATCTCCTCCTCGGGGGGAAGCACGATGTCGAAACGCCGGCCTTGGCCGAGCTGACGGCGGCCGCAGCAGCGCTCGCGATCGGCTCTAGGCCGAAGGTGCTCCTGCCGCTGGCGACCGCCGCGGTCGAGTACGCCTTGGTTCGTCGAGGCGACGCTGTCTTGGTCAGCTGCTACGGCACCTCGAGCGCGCCCGTCGTTTATCAACTCGATCGCGCGGTCCCTCTGCGGCGCCTTCTGGATACCTGTGCTCAGTCGATGCTCGAGCTGGCAGGCCAAGAGCTCGACCCAACCGCGCGGCAGATCGCGATCCGAGTGGCCGAACGAGCCCTCGCAACGAAAATCACACCGGATCCTGAAGGTCCGGCGTCGCCGATCAACCAGCGAGGCGGCGAGCTGGACGCACCGGGCGAACACGTGCCACTGGCATTCGGATACGAAGCAGCTGTCTACCCTTCTTCTGCATCTTCCCAAGGCCGGTCGGCGCGGGCGGACGTGCACGCGCTCCTGTTCGAAGGACATCTATGGGCATTCGTGCGAGGGCGTCGGCTCTCCTTGGCGCGCGGCCCCATCATGTTGGCCGCACACCGGATGGTCGTTGCGGTGCGCACGCTCGTCGAGTCCTGGGACAGCGCACGCCCGACGCACGTACGTCTACGCGCCGGCGGTTTTCAGATCGCCATGCGAAAGTCGTCTCACCAGCTCGTCAGCGTCGAGCTTTCGGCGGAGGGACGTGGAGACCTGACCGCGACTTCTCTCACGATCGCCGAGGCTGCGCTCCCAATCCTGAAGCTCGCCAGTGACTTGCTCCGAAGTTTGGTTGCGTCCGACCGTGGTCAGAGTCGAAACCTCCGCGTCCGTGCCCTGCGCCAGGAGGTCCGCACGCTCCGCAGGGAAATCCGCTCGCGCAGAAGCGCCGACAGCTTCGTCAATCTCGACACCGACCGCCTCCGCATCCACCACGGTGGCGAGACCGAAGAATCCGAAGCGCCAAGCACCCTCCCTTCGCTTCAGTTCGACGAACGCTGGCGTATTTGCCTCGAGGGGCTCGACGCGAACTCGGTCTTCATGTGCGGCGATCGACTCGTGATCGCGACCCAGACGCACGTGGTCGCGATCTCCCGTGATGACGGCAAGGTGCTTTGGGCGCGCCCCGGCCCAGCGTCCACGACCTTGATGTCAGGCTCCGTCCTGATTCGGCTCTCGGCCGACGGCGAGGTCGAGCTCTGCGACGTCGCAGATGGCGAGCCCTACTGCTCGACCCACATCAGCCCTCGCATCGGCGGCCCTCCCGTGGGCTTGATGGCGGGCGGCGAGAACATGCCCCCCGTCGCCGTCGTGACCGAGGGCAGCCACCGGCTCGTCGCAATCGACGTACGCACCGGCGAGCCACGGTGGCGCTTTGCCTCGCGAAGCGGCGGCGAGTTTCGCATGACGAAGGTCGGCCGGCTGCTCTTGGTGACCTGCGGCGAAGAGGCGATCCACGCTCTCGATATCGCAACGGGGGAAGACGTTTGGCGTTTCGCGGAGCGCGGCTGTTTTCAATTCAAGCCAGTCGTCAGCAACGAAACAGTCATCGCGGCCGCCGTCCGGGGCCGGCGCGAGGGTGCGCTCTTCGCGATCGATCTCTACAGCGGCCAGCCTCGCTGGAGCCGAGAGCTTCAGGGCCCGCCAACCTCCGACCCGTGCGTGGCTGCCAACGTCGCGCTGGTCTCGATCGCCGGTGAGGAGGCAATGCTAGGCGCGCACTGCCTGCAGACCGGTGAGTCTCTCTGGGAAACCAGAGACCCAGGCCTCGGCATCGGCGGCGCGGGCCTTACCTTCGACGAGACCTGGATCGTCAACGCCCCCTTCGGTCAGCTCAGCGCGCTCGACGTGCGCTCGGGCAATCTCCGCTGGAACACGAACCTTGCCGACGCGCTCGCCGACGAAATCCCGCGCCGGCTCGAACCCGTGCTGCGAGGCGGCGCGCTCTTCGTGCCCGCATCGACAGTCCACGTGGTGCGCCCTGCCGACGGGCAGAAGCTTTCTGCGAACGTCCCGTGTGACCTGGTCCCCGACCTGATGCGCGTCGACGAACGCGGCTGGGTCTACGTAGCCGAGGAGAGCGGCTACCTCGCAGGCTACGCGCCCAAGCCGATGCTCACGCTGATTCGGGGTGGTAGCCGTTAGTCGAGCGGGACGCAGTCGAACTGCATCGACCAACCCGTGAAGATCGGGGTGTAGAAGGAGTCGCTCGATGCGTTGAGCTTTGCCTTCACCCGGAGCAACGGCATGTAGTTGGCGAAGCCATTCGCAATGAGCTCGTCTCCGATGTCATAGGTCTGCAGCGTCGTGTCGGTCGGATAGGTGATGGACAAAGGAATCTGCGCGTCCATCTCCGCGATACTGTTTCCGGTGAAGATCTCGAACTCGACGGTGCTGTCCGAAGGCGTCGAACCGACCCAAGTCAGTTCGCCCCAGTCCGGCCGTTCCGGCGGCATTTCGCAAACGTAGTCCGCTTCGTAGGTGTTCTCGTAGAAGCCATTGCCGTAGCTGAAGCCTGTGCCGGGCACCATCAAACGAACCGGAATCCGGGTGAGCTCCACACTTCCGTCGGCGATCGCGACCATCTCGAACTCGAAGACCTGCGGTAGCAACGTCGGCAGCACGAAATCGTTGGAAATCCGAAACTGAAAGCGGACGTCCGCGTTGGCGAGGCAGCCGAGGCAAGTGTCCGTGCCGGTGCCGCCGAAGCAGTTGCTAATGCCTGCGGTCGGGCATGAAGACGCCTCGATGAGCTTGACGAAGTCTCTCTCGTCGACCCCTGGCGTAGCCGGGTTGTCCTCCGCGATGATGGTGATGTCACGTCGCGTGTTGCCCACCAAGGCATCGACGGCGTCGAGAATCGCGGTGGAAAGTCCTGTGCCATCGGTCGCGATTCGCTCCACGTACGGGTCGCCGGCCTGGTCGACCGAACCCGTGAGGTTCGCAATCGCCTCGGCTTCGGCCGTCACGACAGCAGCGTCGCTGTCCCTGGGGCTGATCACGGTGAGGATGTTGACGCCCGCGGCCAGAAGCTCGGTTTCCACGTCTGCCCATGGAACCGGCAAGTCCCTGGTCAACCAGCTCGGGTCGGAGGGCGTGGTTTGGATCCGGATCTGGAACGGCCCGCGATTCGCGTTCGCGCTGCTCTTGTGATGCACCGCGGCGTCGTTGATCGCGAAGAAATCGCCGGCCGGAAGGTTCACGCCGTTGAGCCGGCCCCACCAGTTGCCGCCGCCGGGTCCGTTATCGCAGCCAATGAAGCTGCCAAACGAAGTCGCCAGCGCCACATTGGCGAGGGGAAAGTGCGTGCCCTCGCCGTTGACCGACAAGGTCGTCGGGGAGCTGAGTGAGAACTTGACGAAGCCGTCGTATCCATCTCTGTATCGCTGCCACCAGCTGCCGCGGAGGCACGAGTCTACATTCCAAGTACTCGCGCTATCGTCGAACCGGCCATTGGTCCCCATCACGGTGACTGACTTCGCCGACAAATCGCCGAGGTCGTGCGCGGTGAAGGCGTCCGTCGCATAGAGCATTGCCGGGTCCTGCTCGACAGGCGGCAGGAGCGCGCCGGCGCCGAGGATCCCATTGAACGGAGGGTCCCCGTACGTCACGCTGCCCGGTAGCGGCCCGTTCCGCATGGGCGCGTCGGTGAACATGATGATGATCGGAAGCGCGCCCGGCCGGAAACACGGGTAGCCCCAGCGTCCGGCGGGTGACGACGGGCATGCGCCACGGTTTGGCACGTAAGGCCCAAGGCCTTGGCCCGTCACGACCGAGTAGAGGGCCTGCGTGGTCGCCTCGGGCCTGTCGCTGTTGGAGCGAGTCACGAGCGACGAGACGGCCTCGAGGATGTCGTTCACGTTATCCGTCATGTCGAGATAGTGGTGAAACGGAGTCTGGCTGTAAGGATTCGCGTGTGGCGACAGCGGGATCTCCTTGAACTCACCCAAACCCATCCACAGGTCCGCTATCTGGCACTTCAAGGCGCCAATCAGCCCCGTGCCTGCACCGCCTCCGCAGCCACCGAAGGTGCCCGTCGTCAGGTCGCGGACCAGCTGTGCTTGCTCGCCTCCCATGGAGCCTGTGCTGTCCATCAAGATGTAGGCGTCGGCGTAGTTGATCGCGCCGGTCACATTGATGTCGGCGGCAACGGTGTTCGGGTTGTCGGAGTTGTAGTACGTCGTCTCGTAGATGCCGTCGTCGCTGGAGTTGCCATCACATGGGATGCGCCAGCCCGGTCCGGGGCAGTCGTCTACGTAGTTGGGAACGCCATCTCCATCGGTGTCGAAGACGGTGTTGCTGCCAGGCGTCAACGTGAGCGCGTTGTCGGGGACCGAAAAGACGAGGTTGTCATGATTGTCGACCGTCAGATCGCCCGCTTCCGGATAGTCCATCGCGACATAGCAGAGCGGGTCGCTGGGGTCGCAGCCGGTCGGCGGCGTAATCAAGTCGATTTGGCTGAAGTCCACGGTCGAAGTCCCGCCGCTTTCGCAAGCGGACAGAGCAAACGCGATGAGAAAGAGGAACCAGGGTGTTTTGGGGGATATCGTCATGTTGCCTCCTTAGGGTGCTGCAGAGCCGCTTTGGCAGCTGGGCGGGCCGCCGAGGCGTGGTGACGCACAGACCTGCTGCTCGGGACAATCGGAAATGTTGTCGCAGGATCCGCCGAGCTCGACGCACTCCTTGCGACCGTCGGGCCAAAGGCCTACGCATTCGAAGCCAGGCGCGCAGTCGGTGCCGAACTGACACAGGCCGTATTGGCCGCAGTCCGCGAGACTCGAGATGTCGGACACCTCGCAGACCGGGGCGCTGCCGCCGCAGTCCGTGTTCACGCAGGCAGGGGCCGGAGGCACATCGTTCGGGTTCGGCGTTCCAGCGCACTCAGTCGTGCCGTCGCCGTCGATGTCTGCGCACCATGGCGTCGGCAGATCCGAACAATCGTCTTCGGTGTCACAGCCCTTGTTGACCCTCGCGCAGAACTGGGAGTTCGGCTGGCTCTTGCACACGTGGCCCCTGGGGCAGTCGGTATAGTCTGCACAGGGCACCCGCCGGTCTGCGCAGCTGCCGCCTTCACAGGAGAAGCCGAGCGTGCAGTCATCCGTGCTGTTGCAGCCCGGGGTCGTCTTGACGCACTGGCTCTTTCCAAACCCGACCGAAATGCACTCGTACTCGCCAAGGCAATCGTCATTGCTAATGCACGCACCGCCTGGCGCTGGCGCGCAGGTCATGATCGGATCTCCGCCAAAGGTCTCACAGCCGCTCGGGATACAAACCTCAGCCGGCCCGCAGTCGCAGCTCGCATCGCTTGCGCCCGGGCAGGAGAAGCAGAGGTCGCTGGTCTCGCAGGCCGCGCCTCCACCGGTGCCCCCGGTGCCAGCCGTGCCCCCGCTTCCACCCGAACCTGCTGTACCACCGCTGCCGCCGGAACCGCCGCTACCGCCGCTCCCAGCCGTCCCGCCTGTGCCGCCGGAGCCGGCTGTTCCGCCGCTACCGCCGCAGCCGAACACGCAGCCGCCGGTGCCACCGGTCCCAACCATGCCTCCCGAGCCCGCGGTTCCCCCGGAGCCTGCGTTGGCGCCGGAGCCGGCAGTGCCGCCGCTTCCTGCAGATCCACCAGTGCCAGTGAAGGGAGGACCGCCTGGATCCTCACCACAACCCCATAGAATCATGAGGAAACCTATTGATAGTGTGAGCGAGCGAAAAGCCATGAAATTCTCCTATTTCCCATCATGACGAAGACTTCCACTGTTAGCTAAGGAGAGAACCACAACAGGTCGACCAAATCGCAATTTAGGTGAGCATCTATACAGTGCCCGATTGAAGACGGGCGGTTGGCGCGCGGACCATCCGTTCGAGGATCGGTCGTCGAGGGATGCGGAGGTGACGGCCCGGCGGTGACGAGGCCGCGCCATGACCGAGCAGCACCTCCGTGAAGATGCTTCATCGCCGCGGAATCCTGTCTACTGATACAATTTCCGACATTTGTAAGGAGCCATACCAGCTGTTTTGTCGTATTTTGTGCGCTTTTATTGACACTGCTCAATCGTTCACCTATTGATGTAAAGAGATGTAAGGCCCTTCTCGGGGCGGAGGAAAAAGGCATGAAACGTTTGCTCCTAGCTTTGTCATTCGTCATCGGCGCATGGATGCTCAGTCCGACACCGCAAGCGGAGGCGGAAGGACGCCGAGGCTGGTACAAGGCGCGGCAGGGCCAGAAGCGCCAGTTGCGGCATCGGCGTCACAAGCGCAGTCACGCGGTGCCCGAGCTCGATCCGGGCGCTGCAGGTGGCGCCATCGTCTTGTTGCTCGGCGGCGTAGCGTACATCGCCTCTCGTCGGCGCGAAGAAGACCTAGCGTAGAAGCGATCGACTCGTGTCTGTGCCGAGCACGCACGCCTTGGGTGCGCGAGGTCCACTCGCCAGTCTGCGCGTTGCTCTGCTAGCCGGTGCGTGAAACGCACCCGGATGTTATGACCGGGGTGGCGCGCCGGGCCGTCGGCACGCCCTGGCTGAAGACATGACGCGATACGCCGAAGGAGAACCTCGCAGGAAGGCGCGCGAGGCCTGGGCCGGGGATCCCCCCGAACCGGCGGCTGCGCGCGAGCGATTGCTCGAGGTTGCCGCGCGCTGCATCGCACGGAACGGGATCCCTGCGACCGGAATCGCACACGTGGCACACGAAGCGGGCGTGAGCCGACCGACGGTGTATCGCTACTTCAAAGATCGAGAAGAGCTCATCCGCTCGGTCCTGCTTCAAGCTGGGCTCCGCCTTGCAAACGAGGTTCAGGAGCAGACTCGCGCCTTTGATGACCCTGGCGACAAAGTGGTCGAAGCCACGCTATTCACGCTGCGCGCCATTCGAGAAAACGCCGTCCTTCGACAAGTGTGGCAACCCGCAATGTTCGACGCCTACCTTCTGCAGGGGTTCACTCAACCTGCCTCGATCATGTTCACACGCGTCGCGCTCAGCGAAATCATCGAATCCGCTGAATGGGATGAGGACGAAGCCACCGAGGCGATGGAGTTGGTGCTCAGGATGATGCTCTCGTTGCTCGCCGCTCCCGAGCCCGCTCGGAGCGAGAAAGAGCTGCGGGATTTCCTCGGGCGGCGATTGGTTCCGGCGCTGGGCTTGTAGTAAGAGGATCGGCTGTGAGCATTTGGAAGCGTTCATTTGCGATTGCCCTCGCGATCGCCGCCTTATTCCTACCCGGCAAGAACATTTCCAAGGCCGAGACGAGCGGAACCATCGTGATTCGCTACGCGTCTCTTGCGCCACCAAGCTCGGCGTTCGGAAAAATCCTCAAAGCGTGGGGCCGTACGTTCAAAAAGGAGACCGAAGGCCGAGCGGAGCTGCGATTCTACACGGGCGGGAGCCAGGGCGACGAACGTGACTTCATCCGAAAGATTCGCGCGGGTCAGATCGACGCCGCAGGGATCACGACGACGGGCATGGGCATGGTCGTGCGCCCGATTTTGGTCCTGACGGCCCCAGGTCTCATCACCGAAATGCATCAGCTCGTTCGCGTTCGGACGGCCCTTCGGCAACGATTTGAAGCCATGTTCCGGAGCGCCGGGTTCGAGCTCCTGACCTGGGGCGACGGGGGCAAGAACCGACTGTTCTCGACCCAGCCTTTTGCCCGGCCGAGCGATCTCAAATCGGGGAGGCCTTGGGCCTGGAAAGACGACCCGGTGTTCGCAGGCTATCTAGGCGTAATTGGCGCCAACCCCGTGCGCGTGGGCGCCAACGAGGTATACGGAGGGCTGCAGACGCGTATGATCGACACGGTTCCGAGCTCTTGCATCATGGCCGTTGCGATTCAGTGGTACACGAAGCTCAACTACATGGCGAAGCAGAACTTCAATATCCTCGTCGGCGGCTCGATCATCAAGAATGAAGTTTTCGCTAAGCTCACGCCAGGGGACCGGGAAATCCTTCGCAACACCGCGGAGCGCGGCGCGCGCGCGATCGATAGGATCGTTTTGAGAGACGACGAGAATGCGTACCGGACCCTGATCGAGCGGGGTATCAGCGTCGTCGACCTTGGCCCGCACCAGGCGGAGTGGGATGCCGTCGCCACGCAAGCGCGCCAACAGCTTGCAGGGCGGGTGTACAGCAAGAGCCTACTGGCTGAGGTCACGAAGCTGGCCTCCAAGAAGTGAACAACCGCGGCCTCCGGCCGTCCAACCGTGAGTCGATATGCAGCACCACAAATCTCCACTGATCTTGGCACTCGCTTTCGCCGTGCTCGCCATCCCTGGGGCCCCGGCAGGCTCGCAGGCGCCAGCCCCCAAGGCGACGGTGATCCGAATCGCATCGCTGGCCCCACCGGGCTCCTCTTTCGTGAAGGTGCTCAAGGCTTGGAGCCGCACGCTCCAAAAAGAGACCGAAGGCAGAGTCGAGCTTCGTGTGTTTTCAGGGGGCAGCGAAGGCAGCGACCGTGATTTGGTCAAGCGAATCAAGGCGGGCAAGCTCGATGCCGCGGGCGTCGCGACCACCGGCTTGAGCATGGTGGCGCCGGAGCTCCAGGTGCTCACCGCGCCGGGTTTGCTCACCGATGACGCCCAGCTCGATCGGGCCCGCGAGAAGCTCGACGCCCAGCTCCAGAAGTTGATCGAGGACGGAGGCTTCAAGCTGCTCGCCTGGGGCGATGGCGGCAAGAACCGGGTGTTCTCCGCGACCGAGTTCAAATCGCCAACGGACTTGGCGGGCAAATCGGGCTGGGCCGGAAAAGACAACGCCGTCTCGCTGGCTTACGCCAAGGCTCTCGGCGCAAATCCAGTGAAGGTCGGAGCCTCTGGCGTGTTCCCCGGGCTCAAGGACGGGAAGCTCGAAGTCGTGCCCGCCTCCGCCATGGCTGCGGTCGCGTTCCAGTGGTACACGAAGCTCAAGTACATGAGCTCGAGCAACTTCAACATCATCGTTGGCGGCTCGATCATCAGTAAGAAGAAGTTCAACGAGCTCAGCGAGGCGGACCAGCAGACCCTGCTCAATACCGCCAAGCGCGCCGCCTCCAAGCTCGACCAAATCGTCGGCCGGGACGACGCTCGCGCGTATGAGACACTACTCGGCCGCGGGATCACCGAGGTGGATGCGACTGCGGATCAGGCGGCCTGGGATGCTACCGCCAAGAGGGCCCGAGAGCAGCTGGTCGAGCGGGGCGTATTCAGCAGGAGCCTCCTAAAGGCGGTCGAAGCAGCCTCCAAGTAGCGAATTCGACGCGCGATTGCTCTGACCTCGACCGGGCCGGGTTCACCTTGCAAGAGAAGCGTATGACTAGGCTTTGAGCAGGCGGCGGCGATGAAGTTTGAGGCGACGAGAGAGTTGGTCGTGAAGACCTGCATCGACTTGGCCGACAGGGGATACCTTGCCGCGACTGGCGGCAATGTGGCGTTGCGCGCAGACCAGGATCACTTCGTGGTTACGCCATCTGCCACCGACTACTACGCCATGAGCGCGGCCGACGTCTGTGTTGTGCGATTGTCCGACCAGGAGCAGGTCGAGGGTGAGCGAGATGCATCGGTCGAATCCGGTTTGCACGCTGAGATTCTGTCGGCGCGTCCTGACTGTGGAGCAAGCGTGCACACACATCAGCCGGTCGCAAGCGCCTACGCGCTCCTCGCGAAACCGCTCGAAGTACGAGATCGCGTTCGCCAAGCGCTGCTTGGACGCAGCATTCCCTGTGCCGGCTATGCGCCCTCTGGCACCGCACTGCTGGCGAGGCGTGTTGCCCGCTCGCTGAAACCCGACACGCACGCCTATTTGATGCGCAACCATGGCGCCGTCTGTGTGGGCGAAGACGCAAGGGAAGCGATGAACCGAGTTGCCGCGCTCGAATCGGAGTGCGCTTCCTTCTTTCTCGCTCGCGCTGCGGCTCGGTCGGGCAAGCTGGACGAGTCTGTCCGCGCGCTCGTGGTCAAAACGCTGCTACCCGTGCTCGACGACGCCCGTATTTGCTTCGAAGGCGTCATCGACTCCGAGTCGAAGAAGGCGGCATGACGGACGAGATCAACGAGCTTCTTACAAATGGCGCGTCGAGGCTTCGTGCCGAGACCATGTTCGGAAGTCCCGGCGATTCTCTGTCGCTACGGATTCCGGGACGCGAGGAGTTTCTCTTCGTGACGCCAGAGCGCTCTGATCCAATGA
>JABDJF010000262.1 GCA_013002645.1 Myxococcales bacterium | reverse complement strand
GCTCTACTCCACGGCTCGCCAAGAAGCGTTCACCGTCGCGCATGCGCGGGCCTGTGAGCTCCTTTCACTGAATCGCGGCTCCTTCCCTTATTTCCTTGGTCTTGTGCCTCGGAAGTTCGGGTGAACGAGGCACTCGCCCGTTTCAAACGGAGGACCCCGATGATTCTCAAGCTCACTCAAGAAGCAGCCCGCATTCTCGCGATGCAGGACGTCGCGCGCGCCATGCGCGACACCGACTATGACGGTGCGAGCTTCGAGTGCTGCGAAGCCTTCGACGACTACCGCTTTGCAGGCCTTGGAGATGCGATCCTCTGTAACCCGGGCATCGAAGTCGAAGCCGACGTCGTGGAGGCGTACGAAGTTGCCTATCGGACCGCCTGGGATCGGATCTAGCGCCTCCGCCCCGCGGGCCATCGTATTCGCGCCTTGAGGCAGCTCTCCTGTCGAGGGCGAGAGAGCTGCCGACGAAGGCGCGAAAGGAGAGATCCGATGTCCGACCGAGACGCCCTACCCGACGACGTACACATCATCCGCGAGGTCCATTTGAACTACAGCCAAGACCGGCCGGTCCAGGCGCTGCTGACCAATAGCGACGCGGCCGCAGTGTTCCTTCGCGGGGTCGTGAACGACACCACCCGTGAGCATGCGGTAGCCATCTATCTCGATGCCAAGAATCGCCCGCTTGGATGGCGAACCGTCTCGATTGGGACCGACGTGTCCGCGCCCGTGAAGCCGCTTCTCGTCTTGCAGCCCGCGGTTCTTCTTGGAGCGAACGCCATGATCTTTTCACACAACCACCCCTCCGGAGACCTCGAACCGAGGACAGGAAATTGGCCGAGACGCTTTGCCAGGCCTGCAAGCTCCTTGGCCTCCGGCTGCTCGACAACCTCATCTGGACCGAGCTTGGGAGCACGAGCTACGGGCCGTACGTGCGGTAGGGCGAGGCGACTGACTCATCGGAGTTCAATCGCAATAGGCGCAGCGCAGAGCCGTATCATCGGGGTTCGCGCCGCAGACCTCGCCCAACCGCTCGAGTTAATGGCCGAGTTGGCGATAAGCCTGCGCTCCTTGCCCAACGCGGACTGCGAGCTCGTCAACCCAACGTTGCGGATCGCGCAGTATCTCTCCCCTGCGCCGGTAGGGGACTCGCCCGATGCCTCATTATTGCGTCACAAAGTAGGATTCATATGAACGGCGCGGGACCGACGGCCCTAGGAGCCGCCGGCGACCCCGTTGCCGCATGGGGCCTAAGGAGCCTGGACCGTGAATACCAAGATGTTGTCGTAGAACACCCCGGAAGGTTCAAAGTTCGATGCCGTCGCTGAGAAGCCGTACTGCAGCTTGTGACCTACGAGGCCTGCGTCGATGAACAGCGAGATCTCATAGCGCATCCAGGTCTCGGAAATGGCGGTCATAGGCTGGGAAGCGAAGTTGGTCACTGCGAATTCGTCAGCTGGGTCGAGCGTCTTGAGGAATGCGAGGGCCGTGCTGTCGCAAGGGGGGACCGGCGTTTCGGTACAACCTGGATTGGCGAGGTCGTTGATATTGCCCTGTTTGGCGTCGAAGCTAAACGTGACGGTCTTTCCGACGTCGTCCTGTACAACATCGCGTTCACGGAATGTATTCGCCTCAACTCGGTTCCCCGCGTTCTGATCTTCGACGTTGTTGTAGTCGCTGATGATCACCAACTGCTGCTGGCCCTGTTCAGGGCCGCCTTGATTCAAGGCGATCCCAGAGAAGGAAAGGATGTTGTTCGGTGCGGGAAACGCACCATAGCCCACCACGTACGTCCCGTTCGGCTCGGTCACATTGCCAAAGATCATCCATCCGCCATCCCCTAGCGCCGTGTCGCTCGCCTGATCGAGGGACTCGAAGTCCTCTTGGTACTCCGCGCCTGGAGTGCCGCCTCCGCCACCGATGCCCTCTCTGCCGATAACGTCAGAGCAGCCGTAGAAGCATATTAACCCAAGCACACACCCAGCGATGACCGTAATCCTCGCAATCACCTCTTGCCTCCTGTCATCGACCTTCTTTGCACAAAACATGCCCACCTACCCCACCTTGAAGTAGCCGGCGGTTTGCCAGGCATTGCCGGTTGCCCCGATGAGTCGAATGCTCTCCCTCGAACACTCCCCCGCTCGCCTGAATGCAACAAGTCTTGGAACAAATGGGGTCGCTCCAATCGGTCCATGCGAAGAAACTGCGCGCCTTTGCTCTTTTGCGCACGACCTGCGCGCTTGGGCCTCTGCGAGTCGTTTATCGAAAGATCTCACGTCCAGGCGCCACGAAGTGCAATGTGGGTGCGTTCGAGGTGCAGCCATAGCCCTCGAATGACCGGGTTTGCTCGGGTGCGAGGTGTCTCTCGGCCCCCTTTGACGCCGCATCAAACGGTGTGGCGCCATGGAGCTCCACGCCGAGCGCTGTCTTGCCAGTCCTGCTTTGCCTCGCGGGCAACTCGTCTCTGATCCGCCTTTACCCGCGGGCACCGCCCCCCTGCTATGGTCCAGCCTACCGGTGTTTCGCCGGGTTTCGCGGTGCCTCCAAAGGCCTGCTCGGTGCGCCCTGGGTTCTCCTGGTCGAGCGCGCCCTTCCCCCGCCGCTGCCCTCCCCTCAAGCAACCATGCGCCAGCGGAGCTGTCACAACGGTGGCGGACGTTCCAGGCGCTCCGCGGTGCGCGCGCCGGCCGTGGGCCCTGAA
Organism: Myxococcales bacterium; assembly: GCA_013002645.1. Lineage (GTDB taxonomy): Bacteria > Myxococcota_A > Polyangia > Polyangiales > Houyiibacteriaceae > SG8-38. The sequence goes on along the minus strand of JABDJF010000262.1, from coordinate 291 downwards.
GACAGCTCTCCTGCTTCGGTGAGAGAGCTGCCATCCACGGCACACAACAAAGGAGAACACCATGAGCACCAAGAAGCACACCATCTACGTCATCAACACCAGCGAAAGCGGCAAGAGCTACTGGAACCGGGCGGGCGTCGCCTTTTTGAACAAGGACGGGAGCTTCACGTTGAAGCTCGACATCCTTCCTCAGACGAAGTTCCAACTTCGCGAGGAACAGCCCTTCGCCAATGAGGAAGCCGCAGCCGAGTAGCGGCCCCCCGCGGCAACCAGGGTTCCCTGCCCTGGTTG
>JABDJF010000247.1 GCA_013002645.1 Myxococcales bacterium | reverse complement strand
CGCGCCTCCCACCAGTAGCCGGCGAATAGGAGGCTGGCCAGCAGGACAGAGAGCAGGGTGATTTGACGCCAGCGAAGCGACCGGTTGGAGCCGAGCTCGTCAACCTGTACAGGATCGATCGGAATCGGGCGCGCGCCCGACGTGCTGACGATCTTCCCGGGCCGATGACTGCCGCTGGCGAGGGCGGGAGGGAGAGGGGAGTTGAGCGAGGGGACGGGGATCGAGCCGATGCTGGAAGTCTCCATCCAAGGCGCGATGTCTTGGGTCCGAGGATTCTGCTTGGCGGATTCGACCTCGAGCCAATCGAGGGCGGCGCGCATGGCGGCTGCATCGGCGTATCGGTTCTGTGGATGCCTCGCCATCGCCCGTTTGATCACATCGGGCAGACCGGGGACATCGTCAAACCCTTCGGCGGCTTCGCAGCCGACCGGCGGAGAGCCAATGACCATGTGGTGTAGCAGCGCACCAACGGCATAAAGGTCTGCGGAGGGGGCGATTGTCCCGCCGCCGAAGCGCTCGGGGGCCATGTAGGCGATCGCATGCTTGCCCGAGCCGGTGTGGGCGGCGTACGGGCTCGCCTCGGGAAAAGATCGGATTAGAGGGACGATCCCCAGACCGACCAGCCGTGCGCCGAGCTCGCCGTTTCGCCTTTGGCTGACGACGATGTTTTGCGGTGTCAGATCGCCATGCGCGAGGCCCTGCGCGTGCGCGGCACCGAGGGCGTCGAGCACTTCGGACGCCAAACGCAGGACGGTGAGGGAGCTCAGCGGGCGATTGCGCAGCAGGTTTCCAAGCGGGGTGCCGCGCATGTCTTGAAAAGCCAGGTAGGGAACGCCGTCGATGATGCCTGCGTCGAGCACGCGCGGGACGGCGCCGGAGCGAATCGTCCCGAGGCCGTGCGCGAGCTCCGAGAAAGCGGTCTCAGCCCGCTTCGAGCGGTTCAGGTCGATCGGCAGCACGCAAAGGATGAGAGGCGTGCCTTCGGAGGTCGCGCGGTAGTACGACGCGACCCCGCCCCAGGGCAAAGTGCCGCCGACCGCATAGCGCCCCGCGAAGAGCTCTTCTGGCGGGGGATAGGCGCCACCAGGCGAGGGAAACATCGAGGGGGAGGATAGACCCAATGGCCGGTCGACGCGAGACTTTGGCGGCGCGGCCGAAAAACCGTTCAAAGGCGGCCGCCCGCGCGTTTGCTGCGAAGGCGCTTGGCGAAGTATTCGGTGCCTGTCTCGAGAGCTTCCGAATCCTTCAACGACAAAAGTAACGCGTTCGCGTCTTCACGTGCATCAAAGCAACCGCCGCGAATCGCCAGGATCTGTCGTTTGGTGATTCGAAGCACGATCTTGGGCTTGCGCGCGATCGTGGCAGCGAGGCTTTCGAGCTCTTCGTCCAGGCGATCGGTTGGAACGACGCGGCTCACCAATCGACTTCGCAGCGCCTCCTCCGCCCCAAAGGCCCGCCCGCTCAAGACCAGGTCCGCGGCCAGCGTTTCGCCGACGAGCCGGACGAGGTGCTCCATGGCGCCCCAGCCCAGCGGAATCCCAGCGTCGAGCTCCGGGATCATGAAACGGGCATCGCTTGCGGCGACGCGGATGTCGCAGGCGCCCGCGAGGACCAGCCCGCCGCCAATACAGTGGCCCCGAATCCCAGCGACCGTGACTTGCGGAAGCTCTGCAATCGCATTGGTCGCGCGCCGGCCAAGATCCGCCGTCGCTGTTGCATCAGGGCCAGCCAACAACGCGAGGAATGCGGGCAGGTCGGCGCCGGCGGAGAAGCAGCTTCCTTCGCCGGCGAAGACCACGACTCTGACCGCGTCGTTCCTCTGGAGGTCGGCGCAAACGTCGATCAGCTCGCTCAGCATGCCAGGGGACAGGGCGTTGAGCGCCTTGGGCCGATCGATAACGATTCTCGTCACACGCTCGTCCGTGGAGACTTTCAATCCAAACATCGATTCCCCTCTCAGCTGAAATTGGCAGGACGTTCGACGCAGTAGATGCCCCCTGGCGCCTCGATCAAGGTCGCGCACTGGTTGCAGTGGCTGCAGCCGTTCTTGTAGTTGCTTCGCGCCCGTGCCTGTTTCGGGAAATCGGGATCGAAGATCAGTGCCCTGCCGAGTTGGATGAAGTCGAAACCAGCGTCCATCACCGTGCGGATGCTGTCGTTGGTGCACACTCCGCCGATGTAGCAAACGCCACACTGCACCCGATCGCGTATCCGTCGGGCCGGCTCGAGGAAATACGTCTCTTCGTACGGGTACTCCTTGAACATGAAGGGCGCCGCGAGCCGAATGCCCATCTTCATGAGTCGGCTCTTTTCGTGCTTGATGAGTCCAGGGACCATGGTGTCGCCTCGGAACAAGAGCATCGGGTTCATGCTACTGGTGCCGCCGCTGCAAATGATCACGTCGAGGCCGCCCGCTTCGAGCATCGCCGCGATTTCTACCGAGTCGTCGTAGCTGACGCCGCCTGGCACTCCGTCGGTCATGCTGATCTTGCCGAGCAGCGGGTACTGATCGCCGACATTCTTCCGGACTTCCGACAGCACTTCGAGCGCAAACCGCATGCGGTTTTGAAGGCTGCCTCCGTACTCGTCTTTCCGCTTGTTGGTCTTTGGGCTGATGAACTGGCTGATCCCGTAACCGTGGCCGAAATGGACCTCGATTGCGTCGAAACCAACCGACCTCATGAAAGCCGCGGCCCGGCCGATCACCTGCGCGCGTTCCCGGATTTGTGGCTTGGTCATTTCCGCGATCCGTCCGAGGCCGTGTACCAGGCCAAGTGCGTTCGTTCCCTTCGAAGGGCCGAGCGGTCGCTTTCCGCTGAACTCCTTGTTCTTCGTGAATGCGCCGCAGTGCCCGAGCTGACCGCTCACCTTTGCACCCGTGGCCTGGACCGTCCGAACGAAGCGCTCGAGCTCGGGCCGAATGCCTTCGTGCATGTACATCATGTCCTCGTGGATGCGCCCATCTGATTCGGCGGCGCAGTACGCGATGGTCGTCATACCGATGCCGCCCCGGCCGATGCGCGCGTGAAAGTCGACGAGGGCCTGACTTGGGACTCCTGCGGGCGACTTGCCTTCGAAGGTTGCGGCTTTGATCAGCCTGTTGCGAAGGGTGAGACCGTTGATTCTCGACTCGGAGAAGCACCTATCGAACGAGTCGGTCATGACGTGCCGAAGTCATACCATCGACCCCGTTCTGCGGGTAGGCGGACCGAAGACAAAGCGAGGCTACTAGGGTCGATTCCCGAGGTACGCCCGGACCGCGGGTGGGACGGGCTGCCGGCCGAGCGCCTTGCTGAGTGCCCAGCGTTGGTCTGAGGGGTCCTCCAAGAAGTGTGTTTCGCTACCTTCGCGAAACGCGATGGGCACGCCATCGCGCAACAGGATCCGATTTTTCGGAGTTGCGGGAACGCGGTGGCCGGGGGCGATGATACCCACCAAGTTGAGCGGGTCGGCTGCGCTGATCGAGACCAGCTCGCCGGTCTTGCCCTGGCGACGCACCTTGCGCAGCGCGGTGACCGCCTCAGGCAAAGCGTATTGCTCCCCGGCAAAGCCAGCGACGAATCGGCCGCCCCGGATCCGGCCCTGCGCTTCGAGCCGACGGTACACCCGCAGGATCGTATACCAAGGGGGCAGGTCGCCCTCGCGATCGA
>JABDJF010000225.1 GCA_013002645.1 Myxococcales bacterium | reverse complement strand
CGTAGACCCTTTGACCGAACGGCGCGACCGACGTGCAATAACTCCATCTCATGCGCAACCGCGTGCCGTTCAACTTTGTCCGGCACTTCATCTAGCCCGAGCCCGAGAAAAGCTCGATGCCTGCGCATTGGAACGTCTTGCATCACGTCCCGCATGTACGGCGCCACGAACAGGACCATGTCAGCTGCGCCGTAACTGCGCCGCAACCACGGGTCGTGGGCAAAGCGCAGCCCATCCAAGGCCCTCAGCCGGACGAACCATGAATCCGCCTCCATTTCCGACTTGAAACCTGGCGGATTTGGCAAAGCCCCTCCTACAGGACCAACGATGTAGGGCAATCCAAGTCGGTAGAAGGGCACAGGATACCGGGGTGAGCTTGGGAGCAGAAAATGTGCAAGGTCGAAGCGCTCTCCGTCGTGCTGAACCGAGCGCAGCCACTCGCGAATCTTGCTGGTGAATCCGAACATCGCGGGTTTCATCATCGCGTTCAGCCGCTCGAACCGAGATGGCACCCGGGGCTCTGGCCAAGTGATAACCCGTGCATCCGGCAGTTGTTCCCGCAAGGGGCGCTGGCCTTGACGCTCAAAGGCGAGCACGGTCATGTCGCAGCGCGTAGCCAACTCGCGCACGAGCCTTAGCCCGAGAAGGCTCTCGCCGACATCGGCTTCATCCAGCGTGTATGCGGCAAGGACGACCTTCACTTTCCGCTCTCAGCAGGAACCCACACCTCGTTGAAGGCGGCCGTGACTCGAATGAAATGTACGGCACGCTCTCGGGCTACCGGCCCCCCGAATAGACTGCGGATGCTCCAGAACAGGGCTCGGCTAGAGTTGAAGAACAACAGTAGAGTCCAGCACGCAGCCGCAGCAGCAAAGCCGGAGTGCTTCCGGTGCAGCCGAACCTTCGCTTGGGTCAGCATCATGTCCCTGCGATGCTCGAACTTGCGGGCCGAGGCGCTGCCGTGATGGGTAATCTCACCCACGGGTGCAAACTTAAGCTCCCAGCCTGCTTCACGGATACGCCGACACCAATCGTCGTCCTCCCCAAAGAACCAAAAGGCTTCATCCAGCCCTCCCACGTCATCGATGACTTTGCGCGGCAACATCAGGTAACAACCCGAGATGACTTCGACTGGGCGTTCACTGTCTCGCTGCCAGTTTGACATCTGGTAGCGCCCGAAAAACCGCGGCCAGGAAAGCTTCCAAAGTCCCGAGGTTAGTAGGGCCGTATTCAGCAGCGATGGATACATGCTGCACGTCAGCTGCACCGTTCCGTCGGTATTCAGTACGCGACACCCAAACCCGCCCACCTGCGGATGGGCCTCCATGTAGGCGACGGATTGTTGAAGTACGTCACCATGGACGATCGTATCGGAGTTCAGCAGTAAGACATACTTGCCGCGCGCGAGTGCGAATCCTTGATTGTTGGCTTTCGCAAAGCCGTGGTTTTCCGAATTGCGGATGAGCTCTACCTGAGGGAACTGCTCCGCAACCATGTCGGCTGATCCATCTTCCGAGGCGTTGTCGACCACGATCACCTGAGCGTCTGTCCCACGCAGCCCCTCGTAAACAGACTCCAGGCAATCCCTAAGGAGATCGAGGGTATTCCAGTTCACGATGATGATGCTGAGAGGCACCTCCATAGAGCTCCGCGAAATCGCGTGCCCGCTATCTGACGACACATCCATCTCTACCAATTCTTCACGGAACTCCTTGCTCCCGCAAGGCTGCCCTGCCTCTGACTGGCAGGTACCCTACGGCATTCGCTAGTATTCGTTCCGGAGCAGACGCATTTGTCTACGCAACACCATCCCGAAGCTGAGCAACGGACCCTCGAGGGCCGTGGCTACGTGCTCGTCACCGCGGCCTACAACGAGGAGCGTCACATCGGCGAGACCTTGCGTTCGGTAGCCAGCCAGAGGTTGCTCCCGCGCCGCTGGGTCATCGTCAGCGACGGGTCGACCGACAAGACCGACGAAATCATCCGCAGTTGGGTCAGCCACCATCCGTTCATGGAGTTTGTGCGCGTCGAGAAGACAGAGAAACACAATTTTGCAGCCAAAGTTCACGCGCTCCGACGCGGTCTCGCGCGGCTCGAGAGCGTTGAATACGACTTCGTCGGCGTACTGGACGCGGACGTTTCTTTCGAGCCCGACTATTTTGCACGGCTACTCGAACGTTTCGCAAAGGAGCCCCGCTTAGGGATCGCTGGCGGCACCATCGAACAGCTCGTCGACGGAAAGATCGTGCCGCGCCGAAAGGACCCGAACACGGTAGCTGGTGCGGTGCAGTTCCTAAGACGCGAATGCTTTGAGCAAACGGGGGGTCTGCCCGCGCTAGTGTACGGCGGTGAAGACGCTGCCATCGAGATCGCAGCGCGAATGCACGGCTGGCAGACGAGGACCTATTCGGAGTTGAAGGTGGTGCACTTTGGCCTCGTGGGCGCAGGGGCTGGCGGTCAACTGAAAGCGCGCTTCAAATGGGGGCGGATGAACTTTCAGCTAGGCTACCATCCGC
>JABDJF010000219.1 GCA_013002645.1 Myxococcales bacterium | reverse complement strand
CATCAGCTTCGCCTGATCCCTGGGCGCATTTAGGCTGTCTCGACGACCCATCAGTGGATTGCCCTCCGCTGAGCTGGGGGATCCTCGGCACGTAGGATAGCGTCCATTTGGTTAGCAGATTCGCGCTGAAGGTCCGGGGTCACGTGTGAGTAGGTGTCCAGCGTCACGGCGATCGATGAGTGTCCCAGGAGGTCCATGACAACCCGAGGGTGGACGCCTTGCGTAAGGAGCAGCGTCGCTGCCGAGTGTCGGAGGTCATGAAATCGAACCTTCTGTCAAGGCCGGATGAAAAGTCCCCTCTTCGCCGGATGAAAATTCCCCACCCTGGTTGAGGTGGTGGTTTTCTGTGCCGCCACCGTGTTGTTAAGCATGGGAGTCAGCCGGGGAAGCGGAGGCGGGCTCTGCTGGAGAGCAACCCGCCGAGGAATACCCGGCTGCAAACTCATCGAGACGATGAGCGCCGGGAGCGGCGGCCCCAGAGCGGGTCTCCAGCGCCGCTCCCGGCTTCTCCCGCAGCTCCCCGCCCATCGGATCGATAGATTTGCCCATGCCTGAAAAAACTCATCTTCGGCTGCGCTTGCTCTTTCCAAGGGAGCCGGCGGCGTCAGCCGCATCGACCGCCGGCCGTTCCTCGCGTTGCTCTTCGGGCCGCGACAGCAAGCCCGCCCGCCGGCGTTCCTTCAGCCGAAAGCTCTCGCCGCGGATGTTCACCGTGGTCGAGTGATGCAGCAGCCGATCCAAGATCGCCGTGGCGATGATCGGGTCGGAGAAGATCGAACCCCAGTCGGCGTAGCTCTTGTTCGAAGTCAGGATGATGCTGCCGCGCTCGTAGCGCGCGCTGACGAGCTGGAAGAAGATCGTCGCGCCCAGCTCGTCGAGCGGCAGGTAGCCCATCTCGTCGACGATCAGCACCTTGGGCGCGAGGTAGATGCGCATGCGGCGTTGCAGGCGACCCTCGCGGATCGCTTTGGAGAGATCGGCGATCAGGTCGTGCGCGGTGATGAAATAGGCGCCGAAACCGGCCTGAATGGCGGCCTCGGCTAAAGCGACCGAGAGGTGTGTTTTGCCGACGCCCGGCGGCCCCAAGAAGATCACGTTGGAGGCTTCGTGCACGAAGCGCAACGTGCGCAGCTCCTGGATCTGGCGCTCGTCGAGCGAGGGCTGAAAGTCGAAGTCGAACTGCTCGAAGGTCTTCACGTAGGGCAGATGCGCGAGCTGCAAGCGCGTCTTGAGGTAGCGTTGCCGCCGTGCGTCGGCTTCGGCGCCGACGACGTCGAGCAGAAAGTCGGCGTAGGCGGGCTCAGCTTTGGCCGCTCCCTCGAGCAGCGCTTCGAGCCTCGCGTCGACCGCAGTGAGCCCGAGTCCTTCGAGCCTCTCGTGGAGCTCGTCGATGGCGGTCATCGGACGCCTCCGGCAGCGGCGCTCTCGTAAGCCGCCAAGGGCCGCACCTCGACCTGCGGAGCGGCCGCGTCGATGTGAATGCGCGTCTTGGCGCCGGGGCGCTTGGCGGGGTTGAGCGGAATGTCGGCATGATGCTCTTTGAGGCGCACGATCTGGTGGCGTCCGTCAACCAGCTCGTGGGAGGCGATCCGCTCGGGGCCGCGGAAGACCTCGAGCTTGCCCGCCGACTCGCGCAACGCGACCCGCGCTCCGGCCTCTTGCCAGGGAACCGAGTAGCGGTTCGAGCGCCAAGCCACGAAGGCGTCCTGGCTCACGCGCCGCGGCTCGTCATCGGCAAGCGGATAACGGCGGACGGTTCTCCAGCGGCTGCAGCTTGGCCTGTTCGGACTTCCAGCTCTCAAACACCGCTTTGTGCGTCGTGCCGTGGGTGCGCCGGTTGGACGTCTCCCAGACCCAGCCGCGCAACTGTTGGTCGAGGTCTGCGAGGCTGGTCGCCGTGCGCCCGCACAGGAAGTTGCGGCGCACGTACTTGACGCCCGACTCGACCTTGCCCTTGGTCTGCGCGCGATAGGGCTTGCAGAGGCGCGGCGTGAAGCCCCAGTAGCGCGCAAAGTCCTGGAAGGTCTGATTCCAGCGCGTCTCGCCACGCTCGTCGGTCCCTTCCACGACCGTCTTCATGCGGTCGTAGAGGATCTCGCGGGGTACGCCGCCGAGCTGCCGGAAGGCCTCTTCGTGCATGCGCAGCAGCGTCGGCAGCTTCTGATCGGGCGCGGCGCCGGCCATCATGGCGCGGCTGTGGCCGAGCGTGAAGACGAAGCCCCATAGCTTGCGAGCCTTGCCGTGGGCGGCGATCTCGCCCAGGTGGCCCCAATCGACCTGCGCCTGCTTGCCGGCCGGCGTCTCGAAGCGGCGTACGGCGACGGTTCGGGCCGCTTCGCGCAGCGGCTGCAGGTAGTCCTTGAGGATCGTATAGCCGCCCCTGTAGCCGCGCTCGCGTAGCTCGCGTAGCAGCACAACGGCGTTCCAAACGCCGGCTTCGAGGCGTTCCTCGACGTAGGGCTTGAAGCAGTCGAGCTTCGAGGGCCGCGGCTGGCGCGGCCCGTAGCAAGGCGTCGGATCAGGTTGCTGCAAGTACTTGCGGATGGTCTTGCGGTCGAAACCGGTGAGCCGGCCGATCTCGGCTTGGCTCACTCCTTGTCGAACCAGTTCTTCGATCTGTTGCACGTCTGTACTCCGTAACAGGGCGCCGTACCTCCTGCTTCCAGGGTCGGCCCCGGCGTCGGCTACGGGTGGGGAATTTTACTCCGGCGATATGGGGATTTTCGCACCGGCGCGGACAATAGCCTGGGACTCACGGAAATACATCTACGCGAGTCCCTGGCGACCGCAACGGATCGCGTTAGCATCGCTCAGGGAGCGCCCAATCAACAGGCGCTCTTTGCGCGGTCTTTCCTAGACTCCGAACTGATCGCTAGAGTTCTTGCGCACGTCTACGGCTTCGGCAGCCTGGATGACTATCCGCGCGTGGAGGCGGTCGTTCGACTGGAGAATCGACAAGAGTGGGTCGTTACATCAGATTCGCAATACCAGTTCATGT
>JABDJF010000197.1 GCA_013002645.1 Myxococcales bacterium | reverse complement strand
AAGATCGAGCACGGGACGACCACGACAGCGACCATGGACTTCGGGCTTGCCTCGATGACGACGTCGCGCCGGGGTTCGGCGCTCTCGGTCACCCCAGGCGTGCGGCTCTACATCGTTTCGGGCCCTTCGATGCAAGGGAAGCGGGGCAGCACCCGATTCGACGTCCGCATCGTCAAGGCCGAAGCCATCGTCCCGGCCGGGCTCGATCCTGCAGTCGCGAAGGACCTCAACAGAAGCGCCTCGGTGCTCAACAACGTCGGCGGCTGGGTCGAGGTAGATGACCGAGGCATCGTGCAGCGAACCGAGCTCAACGACGCCGCCAAGCGTTCCGATGTTCCCGTCCGGCTGCTCGTGATGATCATCAACGCGCGCACCTCGCTCGCTCGCGTGCTGCTCCCCGCCGAGGCAGTCGGTGCCGGCGCGCGCTGGGAAGCGCGCAAGAACCTCGTGCTCTATGGTTTCAAAGTCGACCAGGTCGACACCTATACACTGAGCGAAAAGGTGGGCGACCAGTTGAAGCTCAACGTGCAGGTTCAGCAGTCCGCCGTTCCGCAGACCATCACGTTTGAAGAAGAGGGTGTCGAGCTCACCGTCAAATCGTTCAAGATGAACGCGACCGGCGAGGTCATCGCCAACCTCAATGCGCTCGAAGCCAACGCCTCGGCGAGCGGCGACTCGGTCGGAATGTTGAGCGTAAAGACGGTCGACGAAACCGAGGAAATCGAGATCGATCGCGCCTTCCAGGTCAGGATGACCGTGAAGTACGATCTCGCGACGGCCGAGGCGGACACGGCCGTCGAAAAGGCCAAGAGCGCCGAGAAGGCCGCAGAGAGAGCGGGCAAGAAGCTCGAAGCTCAGGAGTAGAGCGACTCAGGCCAGAGCGTCGCCACGACGGCGCGTTGAGCTCGCTCCCGCTTCCAATATTGGGATTCGGGGTCGAGCGCGACGCTGCCGTCGATGAATGTTTGAAGCGTGGCCTCGACGCCACGAGCAAACTCGGCGTCCTGCACGACGATGTTGGCCTCGCTCTCCCAGAAGCTGGCGGTTGCATCGAGGTTCGCCGAGCCGATGCTGGTTACCAGCCCATCGACCGAGACCAGCTTTGCGTGAACGTAGGGCCGGATGCGGCCTCCGCGCGCGACGATCATCGGTGACGGCGGCGGCACGAACTCGTACACCTCGACACCAGCCTGAAGCAGAGGCTCGAGCTTCGCCTTCACCATGTACTCGAACAGCGTGCGGTGCATCGGCGCGGGGAAGAACGTCCCGTCATCGCGCCGTGCGGCTGCGCTGCCCGTGAGAAGCTTCACACTGACCTCTTTGGCCAGGAGCCGATAGATCGCGCGCTCCAGCGCCGGGACAATCGGAAAATCGTTGACGATGTAGACGTGGTCGTCGGCGACGTCGAACATCGCCTCGTACATCGCGAGCCCGTTGGTTTCCGCAAGACCGCGGTGCACCACCAGACGCCCCGAGGCCGGGCCTGTAGGCTCGAGCTCGGGCATCGTCGTGTCGTCGCTTGGGATCTGGGCGCCCCCCTGCCGATGCCAGGTGCCCATGAAGGTCTCCTGAACCGTTCGAACCAAGGGCCCGATGACTTCGACATGCGCGTCGAGCCACGGAATCCGCTCGTGGCGAGTGTTGTCGTGCACCGGAACCTCGCTGAACCCCATGTAGTACTCGTTGCTGGCGTTCCGGCCAGACACGAAAGCCCGGCGTCCGTCGACGATGACGAGCTTGCGGTGATCTCGTTTCTTGAGTCGTGAAACGTCGACCTGCTTGCGAGATTCGATCGGATTGACCGCCAGCACCTCGATGTTTTCTTCTTCCTTTAGAGACAGAATCGATGGGTTGAGACGCCCGAGAACCTCTTCGTCGGAGTAAAGCGCATCGACCATGAATCGAACTTTCACACCGGCGCGCGCGCGCTGGATCAGTCGGACGACCATGTGCTCGGTGAAGTCGCTCGGTTGGACCATGTAGAACTGAATGTGAATCGTCGACTGGGCCTCATCGAACGCGTTCAGCACCCGCCGCCGCGCCTCGCCATTGTCGAGCTCAGCGTGGAACGAGTTGCCTGGAACGAGCTCGGAGTCGGTGGTCTGATCGAGACGCCAGTCCAGCGGATTGCTCTGCGACCGGTCCTGCATCAGCTTGGCCGCCCGTTCAATCTCGGCTGCAAACGCGCCCGAAAGCGCCCGCCTCAGCGCCGTCGCCGGTGTCATGACGCTCACCTGTTCGGCAAGGCTTTCATCGGGATGCTCATCCCGCTCGGTCAAGATCGTGGTCACCGGAACACCCTTTGCGCGCAGCCGACGAATCGCGGTCGACGTGAACATTTCGACGAAATCGATGCCGAGGCTTCGTAGCTCTTGCTCCTCCGCCGAATAAACGAGAATCGCTCCCGGCGGCAGCCTTTGCGTGACCAGCGCCTCATGGATCGAGGGATCCCGATTCTTGACGTGAATATCGAAGTAGACGAGCTCGAAGCCCTCATCGATGAGCGCGCGCAGCGCTTCGATGGGTGAAATCGACGGAATCGGCTGGTCCGCAACCCGAGGGAGGACGAGCGCCGCGTCCACCAGCACCACCGGCCGACCGCTGGCGACCTGCAGCAGACGGTGTCCAGACAGCTCGGTGACGACCGCGCCCTGGTCGTTGCAAATGGCAACCCGGACCCGATGAAGGCCGGGCCCCGGCGCTTCGACGACCGCACTCACCTCGGCGCCGCTACCGATCGGAACCTCCGCAGCGACCGCATCATCGATGTAAAACCTCGCGATCGTCCCGAGCTTGGCAGAAACACCCAAGTGCGCCGAGAGCTCGACCG
>JABDJF010000158.1 GCA_013002645.1 Myxococcales bacterium | reverse complement strand
CGTGCACGTCAAGAGATACCCGTCATCGACGAACTCGCGAATTGGCAGAATGGCCGCGACCCGCTCATCCGGCTCCATGCCGACGAGATTCACTACGGCGCGCCCTCTTGCGGCGCGGCCGGTTTCGGGAATCTGATAGACCTTCTTCAGGTACGCCTTCCCTTTGTCGCTCAAGAACAGGACGTTCGCGTGAGCGTTGACGACGAAGACCCAGCTCACGAAGTCCTGATCTCGGGTATCCATGGCCCGAAGGCCCTTGCCACCCCGTCCTTGGGCTCGGTATTCGCTGAGCGGGACGCGCTTGACATAGCCCGCGTGCGAGACCGTGACGACCACTTCCTCGTCGGGAACGAGATCCTCAATCGAGATGTCCCCTTCGGCTTCCACGATTTCGGTCCGCCGGGCGTCGCCGAAGCGCTCGCGGATCTCATCGAGCTCCTTGACGATGACCTCGTCGAGAAGCTTCTTGCTCGCGAGGATCGCCTCGAGCTCGCCAATCAGGTCGCAGAGGCTGCCGTACTCGGTCGCCAGCTTTTCCCGCTCGAGGCCGGTCAATCGGGAGAGTCGCATCTCCAGGATGGCTTTGGCCTGCCGCTCGGAGAGGAAGTACTCGCCTCGCGCCTTGGCCGCGTCGATCTCTGCTTCGGAACGGCCAGCGCGCTTGACGAACTCCTCGAGGCCGGTGAGCGGCAGCTTCATCAGACTTGCACGCGCCTCGTCGGGGTCTTTCGAGGACCGAATCGTGTTGACCACGAGATCGATGTCGGTGACGGCCATTCCGAGGCCCTCGATGAGCTCTCGCTGCGCCTTGGCCTGGCGAAGGTCGTGGCGAGTTCGGCGGACGACGACCTCGCGCCGGTGGTCGATGAAACGAAGAAGCGCCGTGCGGAGGTCCAGGACCTCGGGACGCTGTCCCACGATGGCCAGACAATTGTAACCAAAGGTGCTCTGAAGCGCTGTCATTTGGTAGAGCTTGTTCAGCACGATTTCGCCGTGGGCGTCGCGCTTGAGCTCGATGACCACGCGCAGGCCGTCGCGGTCCGACTCGTCGCGGATGTCGCTGATGCCTTCGAGCCTCTTCTCACGAACCAGGTCGGCCACCTTCTTCAGGAGCTCGGCCTTGTTCACCTGATATGGGATTTCGGTGATCACGATCATCTCGCGGTCACCTTTGCCGGGAAGCTGCTCGATGTTCGCTCGGGCCCGCATCACGATGCGCCCGCGCCCTGTCCGGTAGCCGAGATGGATGCCCGCGCGCCCGTAGATGTAGCCGGCGGTCGGAAAATCGGGGCCCTTGACCCCAAGCCGTTCGGTCTCGTCGTCGTCCTGCATCAGGTCATCGACGGTGAGCTCGGGATCCTTCATGAGTCGCACCGTGGCGTCGACGACTTCCCGAAGATTGTGGGGGGGAATGTTGGTGGCCATACCGACGGCAATGCCGCCGGAGCCGTTGATCAGAAGATTGGGAATCCGGCTCGGCAGAACGAGCGGCTCACTTTCGGAGTCGTCGAAGTTCGGACCAAAGTCTACGGTGTCCTTTTCGATATCGGCGAGCAGCGCCGAGGCGAGCCGGTGCATCCGAACCTCGGTGTAGCGCATCGCCGCGGCGGGATCGCCGTCGATGGACCCGAAGTTCCCCTGCCCGTCGACGAGCGGGTAACGCATGGAGAAATCCTGCGCCATGCGAACCAGTGCGTCGTAGACGGCGCTATCGCCGTGGGGATGGTACTTGCCGAGCACGTCACCGACGATGCGGGCACTTTTCCGGTAGGCACCGTTCCACTGCACCTTTTGCTCGTGCATGGAGTAAAGAATGCGCCTGTGGACCGGTTTCAGGCCGTCTCGAACGTCCGGAATCGCTCGCCCGATGATCACGCTCATCGCGTAGTCGAGGTACGAGCGCCTCATCTCGTCTTCGAGGGTGACCGGATGCTTCTGTGGAGATTCCGCCATGAACTACTGCTCCCACGCGCCGTTCCCCATCGCTGCGACGCCCGCGCGAAGCTACCACGTGTGCAACGCCGCTGCACGCGCTCTGAGGGCGTCCGAACTGCTGTTTTTTGGCTGCTTTGGACGAAGTTTCGTAAACCTCGGAGCAGGCCCGGAGCGGAACGGAAAATGGACACTGCAATGCGCGATCTGGATCGGATCGAAGAGCGATCGTCGAGCGAAGGGCGAGGCATTTTGGTGCTGTCGGGCGTCGGCCTGGTCGCGGCCATTGCCGTCGTGGTGGCGGCCGTCGCCGCCCTTCCGGACGACGGCGAGGCGAAGCCCACGGACCCCCTTCAGATGTTGGCGGTTGCCGAGGAAGCCGAAGCCGCGGCCGAGGCAGAGGAGGCTGCGAAAAAGCCCGTCGACGAACCTGCGATCGACCCCGAGACCCTGAGCTTTCCAACGACGCTAGTCAGCGAGACACGGCCGGAAGTCGCCGCCGCGATGGCTGCCGCAGCCGCAGAGCTCGCGCACCTCGACCCGCTCAGCAAGCCGCCACCGCGTTCCGACATCGCAGCCGGTTTGCCCGCATCGGTCACGGCGGGGCCCGATCGAAAGGTCGTCGAGATGGCGGCCGTACGCGACCCGTTGGTGGCCGCGACGGTTCCTGCGAAAACGATCTCCGCGCCGGCCGGGCACGAAGGCCGCTACACGCTGCAAGTCATCAGCTACCGGGACGCCAACGAAGCCCAGGTGTTCACGAGCGCACTACGCAAGCGCGGACACGCTGCCTACGTCACCACCGGCACCATCGAAGGCCGTGGCACCCACTGGCGAGTCCGCATCGGTCCGTTCGAATCGCGACAACAGGCGCAGGACTATCGGACGACGTTCGAGCGCGAAGAAGGCATGAACACCTTCATCGTGCGGAAGAAGGATTGAACGCAGCAAACGGGGCGCGGAAAAAAGCGCGACGCGGGCCTCCATCGAACGGGGCGCCTGCGTTTCGGGGACACGCTCCCCCCTTTTAACCTGCAGCATTTCGGTGGGTTGGGAGGCCTACCGCGAAAACGCAATGAGCGTGGGTGCTGCCGCCGGTGTGGTGGGGGGTGGTTGCTCAAATTGATAGCTGGTCAGGTTTAGTTACACCGCCCGCCCACCCCCACCCGTAATCCTCCCTTGCGCGGCGGTCGCTTCGCTCCGCCTTGCCGGCGCACTTGCGCCGAGCTTCGCCGTTCCGGCTCGCGCTGCCGCCTGCGGTCTTGTGGGTGGGTTCCAGTGCCACGCTTTTGCGCAACTGGATATGAATGGAGGGGCTCGGAAAAACCCGCGATATGGGGCGGAGGCGACGCCGCGTGTGCCAATCCGCAAGACAGCAGCCACCGCGGATTGGCGCATGCGACGAGGCTCGGCTTGCGTGGCCTCAGGCTTCAAGCCCCTCCGGCCACCTTTGCAAGCCGAGCCGTTCGACGCAGCCCCGTGTCGCGGGTTTTTCCGTGCCCCGGTAGTGGC
>JABDJF010000129.1 GCA_013002645.1 Myxococcales bacterium | reverse complement strand
GAACCCACCTCTGGGGCACGGCTGAAGACGATATCTTTCTCGCGGCCGGTTGGGGGCTACTGGCGCATTTCGACGGCACTCGCTGGCGCCCTTTCGAGTTCCAGGGCCCGAAAGACTTCTACGAAATGAGTTTCATCTTCGGCTTCACGTCCGACGATGTTTACGTCGGCATAGGCGGGCAAGCCACGCACTACGATGGCGAGAGCTGGAGCGTGGTCGAAGGGCTGAGCGAGCTGGGGGTTTTCGATATGTGGGGGAGCGGGCCGAACGATGTGTACGCTCTTGGTTCGTCAATCTTGATGCACTTCGACGGGCTCGAATGGAGTGAAGTCGTGACGGACCTGCCCACGGACCCATTCTGGCGTCAAATCACAGGGAGCGGGGAGAAGCACGTGGTTGTCCTTGGTCAAGAGGGTGCACCCTCATCGCGCCCGAGATTCGCATACTTCGACGGCCTCCGTTGGCGCGAAGCCCAGGTTCCAGTGGAAGGCATCCTGCGCGATGTCTGGAGCGCGGGGCCCAACGACACCTACGCAGTGGGCCGCAACGGAACGATCCTCCACTTCGACGGTGAAAAGCTCACCCAGATGGACAGCGGAACGGACAAGCATCTGAGCAAGGTGCACGGCACGCCAGGCGGCGAGGTGTTTGCGGTCGGCCCCGATGTGGCGCTCCGCTTTGACGGCAGCGACTGGAACAACCTGCCGCCACCTGATCCCAGCGGATCCCCATGGGTCGCCTCGTTGTTCGCGTTCGGGGCCGACAGCGTGTTTGTCGCAGGCAGGGGCGTTCACCGCTTCGACGGCGCGTCTTGGGAAACCCACCTCCCGTACTCGGACGGGGTCGACGACATCTGGGCGTCCGACCCCGAGAACGTGCTCTTTGCGGGGCGCGAATCCCATCGCTATGACGGCTTCAGCGTCGAGCTCGAGGATTTCGGTGGTCTCGAGGACCCGGATCTCAACACGGCCTGGGGAACGGGAGACCAGATCTTCGCGGCTGCGGATGAAGGCTTTTTCCTCTACGACGGCGAGCACTGGGGCAAGTTGGTGAACGAATCGGACATCGATTCCAATGATATCATCGACATGTTTGGAATTTCGGAGGACGACGTGTTTGGGGTCGGCTGGGGCGGGCTGATCGCACATTTCGACGGTTCTGTCTGGCAGGCGATGGACAGCGGCACGGACGTCACGCTCGTCGGTGTATGGGCATCCGCGCCGGACGACGTCTACGCGGTCGGCAACGACGAAACAGTGCTCCACTACGACGGGAGCACCTGGTCGGAGCTCTTTGGATCGGGGCTCGTCGACCACCTCGGCGTGACCGGCTTCGACGCCGAGCACATCGTGGCACTGCGCGACGACGGCGTTCTCACCTTCAGCGACGGTGTGTCCTGGCGGCCGGAACCCGGAGGCGATCTCGAAGCCGTGCACGGGACGGCCCCGGACAACCTCTTCGGGATTGGACCAGATGGCTTGAGCCACTACGACGGAGAGCAGTGGACCTCCATCAACCGCTTCGTCATGGGTGTGACCGAGCCCTCGATTTTCGCCGCCGGCCCGCGTGACCTATACGTCGCTGGCCCGAGGGGCGTCTTCCGCTACACCCCCAAGGGACAATGAATTCGAGGCGTTGCAAGGGGAGAGTGTCCTCAATCTAATTCTTGACAGAGTCCAGAATCGTTCCATAGTCCTTCCATGGCCGAGGGCATCGAACAGCTACTGCGCCAACACGGGTTACAGGTGACCGCCCAGCGGCTGGCCATCATGCGGGCGGTGTCGTCGCGCCCGCACGCCACGGCCGACGAGCTGATCGACGATGTCCGGGCGCTCATCGGGTCGATCTCCCGCCAAGCGGTTTACGACACGCTCGGCGTCCTGGTCGAGAAGAATCTCGTCCGCCGCATCCAGCCGGCCGGGTCCCCGGCACGGTACGAAGATCGCGTCGGCGACAATCATCATCACCTGATCTGCCGAGGCTGCGGCACCACGTTCGACATCGCCTGCGCGGTGGGGGAGGCGCCCTGCCTCACAGCCGACGACGATCACGGTTTCGAGATCGACGAAGCCGAAGTCATCTATTGGGGGCGCTGCCCCTCGTGTAGTTCAGCGCAAGGAGCACAGCAGAAATGACCGATCAAAATACGAAGAGCGTAGGCAAGTGCCCCGTGATGCACGGGTCTCAGGCACACACCGCGGTGGCGGCCACGTCGAATCAACACTGGTGGCCGAATCAGTTGAGGCTGAAAGTGCTTCAACAAAACCCGCCTCAGTCCGACCCCATGGGCAAGGACTTCAACTACGCCGAGGAGTTCAAAAGCCTCGACCTCGATGCGCTGCAAAAAGACCTCGACGCGCTGATGACCACGTCGCAGGACTGGTGGCCGGCCGACTACGGCCACTACGGCCCGCTCTTCATTCGGATGGCCTGGCACAGCGCGGGCACCTACCGCATTGCCGACGGCCGGGGCGGCTCAGGCACCGGCTCGCAGCGCTTTGCGCCCCTCAACAGCTGGCCCGACAACGCGAACCTCGACAAGGCGCGCCGTTTGCTCTGGCCGATCAAGCAAAAGCACGGCCGCAAAATCTCCTGGGCCGACCTGATGATACTGGCCGGCAACCGGGCCCTCGAGACGATGGGTTTCAAGACCTTCGGCTTCGCCGGCGGGCGTGAAGACGTCTGGGAGCCTGAAGACACGTACTGGGGGCCCGAGGACGACTGGCTTGGCGACGAGCGCTACAGCGGCGATCGGGAGCTGGCGAATCCCCTCGGCGCCGTGCAGATGGGTCTGATCTACGTCAACCCGGAGGGCCCGAACGGCAACCCCGACCCGCTTGCGTCCGCCCGGGACATTCGAGAGA
>JABDJF010000123.1 GCA_013002645.1 Myxococcales bacterium | reverse complement strand
GGCAGACCCTGGGTGTACTTGCCAGGATGCTCCGGCTGCCCGTCATCGCCGGTGGAGGTGACGTTGAAGCGCGCGAGCCGGACTGCGCCGGCAGCCACATACAGGAAACCGATGAACATCCCAGCCGTTCCGAGCTCGGCCAGCGACCAGTGATAGACGAGAATTGCGGGCGCGACGCCAAACGAGATCACATCTGCAAGGGAGTCGAGCTGAACTCCGATGGCGGTCTGCGTCTTGGTCAGGCGCGCGACCCGGCCGTCGATCCCGTCGAAAAAGAGCGCAAAGACAATCAGGAGCGCCGCGCGATAGAAATCATCGGAAGTCGGCTGGTCCGAGAGGATCAAGATGGCGTTGTAACCGCAGAGCACACTGGAAAGTGTGAAGAGGTTCGGGAGGATGAAGAGGCTCTTCTTGAGGTCGACTTTCACGCCAGGCTCGACTCCACACGCGTACGCGGGTCCTCCAGGTTACGAGAACGGGAATTTCGTGTCCACTGTGATGGTCGAATCACGGGGAAACCGCGGGTAAGAGGCCGGCATGAAGCACGCCGAGCGAGAAATTTCGTAGGCGCAACTGCCCGCTCGCTTCGTAGAGCTGGCTGAGGGCAGTCGACGCTCGAGCGGGATTTCCCTCTAGAAGATCGAAAAGGGCGGCGGCCTCCAGAGTACCGAAGCCACCTGCGTCACGAAACGCGAGCAAGGCTTCCTCTCGTTTCTCGAGTGGCTTGCCCCAGCCGTGCAACGCGAGCCAGCCCCAGTACGCCTGCTTCTCGATCGAAGAAAAGCCTTCCACGAACGGTCGCCGATGGATGGAATTCCAGCGTGCCTTGTAGAAGACCCGCAGCGTCAGTGGCGGCGCGACCATCACGCCCCCGCGCAGCGCGCCATACTCAGTCAATACCGCAAGGAAACCTCCGAGAATGCCCTCTTCACGTTCGCCCCTGGCCTCGCGGTCGCCATCGCCAAGCACGCGCATGAGCTCCTCGACGGCGTCGGCCCTCATCGCCTCGAACGCGGGCTCTCCGTGCTTCGCGAGCACAGCTTTCGTTGCACGATGAATCGCGCCCTGTCGCCGGTCGTATTCACGTCGCTCATAGGGAGGGTTGGCCTCCGACCGACCGTGGTCGAGAAAAAGCGCACGCAGTGCCTGGGCTTCTTCGCTTTCGGGAGCCTCCTCGGAAAGGGTCTCGTCCAGCGCGATCGCGTCCGACACCGCGGCGCGGTCGAGCACGAGGCTCGGCATCTCCCAAGGATCGACGGGCTGCGGGAGGGCGAGGATGGCGACCGTCACGCCGGCGGCGACGACCCACGCGAACAGCTTCAATGAAGACTCGCTCACCTCGCTCGAACCCTAACACGCCCGGCGGAGCAGCCCTCATTTCGGGGGCTGCTAGGCTTTCGAGGCCGATGAAGATCAACGTCTACTTCTATGCAGCTGCCCGCGAGCTTGCCGGATGCTCGAGCGCGACCTTCGAGCTGGGGTCGCAAAGCCTTCCGCAGGAGGAATTGCGCCGCCTGGTCAGCGACCGATATCCGTCTCTGGCCTCCTTCCTCGAGCGTATGCGGCTGGCGGTGAACGGCGATTTCGTCGACGCGTCGCACAGTTTGTCCGACGGAGATCGCGTCGACGTTCTCCCTCCGGTTGCAGGCGGCTCCCCGGTCGTCATTTGCGAAGTCCGCGATCGGGAAATTTCACTCGACGAGGTTCGCAAGGCGGTCGAGCATCCCGGAGCCGGCGGCGTCTGTATCTTCCACGGCATCGTGCGCGACCACGCCGACGGCAAGCGAGTCCTGAGGCTCGACTACGAAGCACACGAGAGCTTGGCGGAGAAAGAAATGACGCGTGTCCTCGTAGACGTCGTCGCGGAGCACCCGGACGTTCGAATTGCGGCTGTTCATCGCGTCGGCCAGCTAGCCGTCGGGGATGTGGCGGTCTGTGTCGCGGCGAGCTCGGCGCATCGCAACGATGCGTTCACCGCTTGCCGCAAAGCGATCGATCGAATCAAAGAGACCGTGCCACTATGGAAAAAAGAGTGGGGGCCCGATGGCCAGGCTCACTGGGTCAACCTCGACGCTTAGGTTCGAGCCAAGTCGCGCAGGTCCGAGAGAAGAGCTTCGTCGAGGACCCCCACGCACGTCAGATAGGCACCTTTTGGATCGAGATAGCGCTGTGCAACCTGCTGGACGTCCAGTGGCGTAACCTGCGCAACTCGATCGGCGACGGTTCCGACGCGTTCGGGAAGACCCAAGAGTGCACTGCTCCCGATGAAATGTGCCGCATCCTCGGGGTCATCGCGGACGGTTCGCAAATCCCAGAGGTAGCGACGCTTGGCCTTGTCGACCTCTTCGTCCGACGGCGGGTTTCGACGAAGCTCGCCGATGAGCTCGAACATGGTTTCCACGAGACGAGGGGCCTTCCCGTGCTCGACCGATGCCCCGAAGTCGAAGACACCGCAATCCTCGAGCGAATCGTTTCCTGAGAAAGCCTCGTAGGCCAGCCCGCGCTCTTCGCAGATCGTTTGATGGACGCGCGTGCTCAGCCCGTCGTCCAGCACTCGGTCCAGCAAGAGCAGGGCGGGCGCTTCCGAGCTCGCGACGCCAGGCGTGTGAAAGGAGAGTCTCACGTCGGTCTGGCTTCCGTGTTCTCGGACATACGAAAAGCGCTGCGAAGCCGAATCGCTAGGTGCTCGGCATGGTTCGACCGTGCTGCCTCGTGGCATTCCGTCGAAGCTCGAGCGAATCGTTTTCTCGATTTCCGCGGCGTCGAACGCGCCCGTGACACAGAGTACGGAGTTGCATGCGTTGTAGTGAGTGCTGTGGTGGCGCCGCAGGTCTTCGGTTCTGAATCCGTCCAGGTTGTCGAGCGGACCGAGGATCGTGAAGCCGAGCGGGTGGTCTGGGTAGAGCAGTCGTCGCGAAACGTTGTCGACATCGATCTGCTCGCCCTCTTCGTTGAGGTCCTCTAGGATCTCCTCCCGGATGATCTGTTTTTCGGTGCGCAGCTCGGTCAAGAGCGGCTGTTGCAGCACTTCGGCCAGCAACTCCACGCCCTTGGCGATGGCCTCGGGCGGCAACGAGAGGGAATAGCTCGTGAAGTCGACGTGTGTGGTCGCGTCGAGCGTTCCACCGAGTCGCTCGATTGCGAGGTTGAGCTCGTTGGCAGCGGGATGCGCGGTAGTGCCACGGTACAGCATGTGCTCGAGAAAGTGGCTCAAACCATTGGTCCGAGGGGTTTCGTAGCGGGAGCCCACAGCCACGAAGAACGACACCGTCGCCGACTGCAGGTGAGTGAGGGGGACGAGTCGCACGCGGAGACCGTTCCCGAGCGTCAGCGACTCGGTGGGCAGCTCGGGAAGCCGGGCGCTTTTAGGTTCGGCCATCCGGGGCTTGAAGTGGGTTGACACGCAGGGCCTTGTCGGCGGTCGCCTTGGCGCGAAGCTGCTGAATGTAGAGGTCGACGATTTCTCGCTTCTTGAGCGTCTGCAGGACCTCGCGCGTCGATGTGCGCACCGAGTCGTCGAACGCGTCTTCATCGGGGCGCTGCCTATCGATGAGACGGAAGATCATCCACTCGCGGCCAAGCTTGACGGGCGCGGAGGGAAACGCGTCGCCTTCGGACAGGGAGAACACCGCATCGAGGAGCGCAGAAGTCGAAACCCCAGGCACCGGATTGTCGGAACGACCGAAATCGACCGTTTCTTCGAGCGTTGGCGTGAGAGCAGATTCGCCGCTCCTCTCGGCCGCGGCGGCAAGCCTCTGCGCGATTGCGTCGTCGTCTTCGTTTCCGCGCCAAGTCGCCAAAGCGCTGGTCGCCGCGTCGCGCGCCCGGGCTTCTAGCCAGTCGGCTTGATAGAGGCCTTCGGCAAGCTCCCGCTTGGCCTCGTCAACCGGGACATCGCCTTCACGGACTGCAACAGCCTTGATGACATGGAAGCCGTACGGCGTTTCGACGATTTCCGAGATCTGATCCACCTCCATCGCAAAGAGAGCCGCGTCGAACGAATCTGGCATCGTGCCTTTGCGGAGGAAACCGATGTCACCGCCCTTTTTGGCGGTGACTTGGTCGTCGCTGTTGCCGTTGGCGAGCTTTGCAAAGTCCTCGCCGCCGGCCGCGCGCTTCTGCAGCGCTTCGGCGCGTTGCTCGGCCTCGGCGCGTTGCTCTTCGGTTGCGTACGAACCGGCCTTGATCAGGATGTGGCGAGCGCGAACCTGTTTTTCGAGGTTCGTGTACCGGTGCTTGTTGACCTCGTACTCGGCGCTCAGACGTTCTGCGTTGTTGGCCATCCACGCGTCGAGCGCAGTTTTGGAAGTCGGCGGCTTCTGCTGGCGGTAGTACGCGGGCGAGAACCGGACGAATTTGATCTTCGCGCTGTCGTTCTCGCGGACATAGTCGTCCCAGACTTCTGCGTCACTGACGTTGACCGTCGACGCGATCAGCTCGCGCATTCGCGCCGCCAGGTACTCATCGACCTGCGCGTCGGCAAACTCGCCCACACTTCTCCGCAGCCCGTTCTGGATGTAACGCTCGGCTAGGTCTTTGTTGAACGCGCCTTCTTTGTCCGTGAACGACACGGGAATCTCGCCCTGTGGAAGCATCGGCGGTGCGCCAACTCCGAGTGATAGCAAAATGATTCCGTCGTTCACGAACCGCGCCATCACCTCGTCCTGGCTGACGTCGAAACCCACTTTGCGCGCCTCCCGCGCGAGGAGTGTTCGGTCGATCAGGCCGTCGAGGACCAACTGCGGCAGCCCCATCGAGCGTTGCGTCTCCTCAGGAAGCCTCCCGAAGTTTGCGACCGAGTACGCAGCTTCGAAGTCCCCTCTGCTGAGGGTCTGGTCATAGACTCGTGCCAAATACGTGCTGCCGCCCGCCGCGCAGCCTTCCGCTTGGCCGCCCCCGAATTGCAGGGCAAAGACCGCCGAAAGCAGGACTACGAGAAGAACTAGAAAGAAGCCTTTGAACTTATCAACCATCGCCAATTGCCGTTAAAGAGGCCGAACCATAGAGGAGAGGTCGCCTCCCGGCAAACAGTGGTTTTTCGTGCCTATGGAGCCTCGAGAGTTGGCGTGATCGGTCAAGGATTCTACACTCCGCCCCCGGGTGCGCGGCGCGCCTTGGACTGGGGAAAGCGAGGGGATGTGACCCAGGGCTCTAGCCTACCGCCACTGAAGAAAAACGACGGCAAGTTCGGCATCATCGCCTTGGTCCTCCTCTTGGTCGCAGGCGTCCTTTGGTTCTTCCTGCGGGACTGCAAGTCGGGCACGGAGGCTGAGCCGGCTCAAAGGGACCCAGAGGTCGAGGTCGAGCCTAGGGCTCAGTTCGCGCCGGAAATCGAAATTCCAGACGACGACGCCGGCCTCGGCGCGGGCGAAGAAGGGAAGCCGGAATCAAAGCCGCGGGAATCGGCGCAGACGCGACCGGCGGACTGGATTTGTAACGGTACGATTCCCGCGACGCAGCTCAGCCAGGTCATCCGAGGGCAGCCGAGCAAGCAGGTGCAGACCTGCTACGAGCGACGTCTGAAAGACGACAACCTGCTTCAAGGCTCGATGAAGGTACTGCTCACGATTGGCGCCAGCGGTAGCGTGAGAGCGGTCTCGGTGAGCGGTTCTCTGAACGATTCGCAGGTCTACAACTGCGTCAAG
>JABDJF010000101.1 GCA_013002645.1 Myxococcales bacterium | reverse complement strand
CAGTGCTAGCGGCGCCCGGTCGTAATCGTTCGAGGATCTAGGCGGCTCTTTTTCGACTAGGAGGTCTCGAATCGAGAATGTTCCAGCGAAATGATCGATAGTGAAACCGTTTGATTCGCAGCGAACGCCGCAACGAACCGTCGCGGTGTTCTCCTCGACCTTTATGACTCGCGCCCAGACTTCGATTTGCAGACCGCGCTCGGGATGTACAGGCAAGGGGCGAGCCAAATCCAAGTCGGTGATCACGACGCTTCCGAGCGCGCGCCTCCCAAGAGCGTAAGCGGCCGCCTGGGCCATTGCTTCGACACCAAATACCGTTGGAAACAGATTGACGCCCTTGTACTCGTGGTCGACGAGATAGCTGTCTCGCTCTAGGCTCAGCCGTGCCCGACTCACGACTTCAACCCCCGGCTGAATGAACCGGATCTCTTCGAGGAACCTGTGTCCCGTCGGCAAAGATGGCGACTCCGGCCGCCACGTGTCGATTCCGCCCAAACGACCCGATACGATCAGCTGACGATGGCCAGCATCGTGTTCGAGAGTGTCTAGGAAGCGGCTTACCCCTTCCTCGACCGGGATCGCGTCCGTGCCGAGCTTTGCAAGGCTTTGGACGGATCCGAGCTTGGCGCCCATGCCGACCTCTTCCCAGATGCTGAATGCGATGGAAATCGCCGTCATCTCGGGATGGGTCTCGGCGAACGCGCCCAAGGAGCGGTCCAGCGCCTGGTTTGCAAACGCGTACCAGGCGTTGTTTGCCATTCCCGTCACGCCGATGATCGATGTAAACGCGCAGAAGATCTCGGGTGGGTCGTCGTGCAGAGCGTCGAAGAGGTTGAGCGCGCCAACCAGCTTTGGGCCGATCTCGTTGCGGGCCTCATCGGCAGAGACGTTGTTCGCGCGTCGGGGACGATTGACGGCTGCCCCATGCATGACCGCGGCCACGTGCCCCTTGTGTCGTCGCGCCGCCTTCACCAAGCGCGCAACATCTTCGCGATCTGTGACGTCGCATTGAACGTACTCTGCTCTGAGTGCTTCGTGCTGGAAGCGCTCCAAGGTCTTTCGTATTTCGGTTTCGCTGCCAGCCTCGGGCGCGTCTTCCGGATGCGGGGAGCTGCCGGCCAAGACCATGCGGGCGCCCGTCTTGCGCGCTAGAGCAAGCGCGCACTCGGCCGTGATGCCTCGTGCGCCTCCGGTGACGACGACCACGTCATCCGCGCTGAGTTGCTGCGAACGCCGCGTGAGTGCGCGGCGACGAACGACCTGTGGCCGCGCGATACGCCGCATCTCGCCTACGTAGAGGGCGCTGTCGTACGTCCTGTCGGTTGCCGTCTCCCTCGCGATGGCGGAGCAGAGCCGCTCACTGCTCATCGATTCGTCCACGGTGAGAACCCGAAAGTGGACGCCTCTGCGCTCCAGATGCAGCGTCGCAACGAAAGCGTCATAGCCCCAATCGAAATTGTCCACGACCGCGGCGCGGCGCTGGACGAAGACAATCGTCCTCGGTGTGTCAGCGCTTGCCGACGACGCAAGGCCCTTTGCGATGGACGAAAGAACGCCTGTCACCTCGTTGAACCGCGCTTTCGCGTCCGCGCCCTTGGTGGCGTCGGAAAGAACGGCGATCACGACGTCGGTGTCGCAGTCGGACGCCGCGACCGTCGGGACAGCGGTGACCTCAGAACCCTTGCTTCGGATCGTAGCCCAGAGCTCGGTCGCGGCGTCGGAGCCATCGTCGAGGATACAGACCGAGCGATCTTCCCAAAAATCGGGAGCCTCCTCCGGCAGCAAGGCGTCTTCCCACTCCATGGCGAAACCGCGCGTCCAGCTGGGGTAGCTCTCGGAGATCGCCGCTGCGCGCGTAGGCGAAATGCTCCCCGAGCGGCTCGTCTTGGCGGACGCCATACGGCGCTCGAGGTCCTGAGCAATCTCCCCCAGGGTCGAGTTGACCAGCTCGGTAGGATCGAAGTCGCCGGCATAGCCCAAAGCGACTGCTGCATCGACGACTACTTGAACCGTCTTGATCGAATCCATGTGGAGGTCGTCGACCATTCGAAGATCGTCCGTGAGCGCTTCAATGGGGAATCCGGTCTGCTTCTGGAGTACGTCGAGAAAGACTGACTTCGCGTCGACGTACGGGGGAAGGCTCGACCCGCCTGGTCGGCTGGTGTCCTCTGCCGTCCGGCCCGAGTCCGGCGAGAGCTCGCGAATGTGGCTTGCAGGATCGATGGAGCGTTCCACATGCGCTTGACGGGGCTCCTTGGCATCGATACTCGCCATGACGTCGGCATCGAGCACGGGCTTCTCACAAGGATTCGCGAAGAACGAGAGCTCGGCCGCGGACCTGAACCGACGGATGAGTCGCTGGTCCGAGAGCTTGGCGAGATCGAGCTCGGCCCCCAGGATGTGAAGGTAGCCAAGGGCGATGTTCAGGTCCTGATCGCGGCGAGCCTTACTTTCGAGCGGCAAGCAGAGTGTCGCCCCGACCCCGGTGGTCTCGTTCGTCAACCCGGACAGA
>JABDJF010000099.1 GCA_013002645.1 Myxococcales bacterium | reverse complement strand
AGACAACTTCCACGGCAAGATGGCGCTCGACTCCACACCAGAGACGCGGGGTGAAGATATCCTTCCCGGTACGCCCGGCTGGGATATGGGCGCTGCGGGTTTGGCGGGCGTCTGGGCCACCGAGAACACGCGCGAGGGTCTATTCGACGCCATGAAGCGCAAAGAGGTCTACGCCACGACCGGGCCACGCATCGAGCTTCGTTTCTTCGGCGGCTATGATTTCTCGCAAACCGACGCGGGGTCGAGTGACATCGCTGGTGCGGGTTACACCAAAGGCGTTCCGATGGGTTCCGACCTCGCGAAGGCACCCGAGGGCAAGGCGCCGACGTTCCTGATCCGGGCCGTCAAAGATCCGAAGCACGCCAATCTCGATCGCATCCAGGTCATCAAAGGATGGCTCGATGGCGAGGGCATGCCTCAAGAGAAGGTGTACGACGTCGCGCTTTCCGATGACCGCACCGTCGGCGCCAACGGCAAAGTCGCGCCAGTGGGCAACACGGTCGACATCACCACGGGCCACTGGACCAACGACATCGGCGACCCCGAGCTTGCGGTGGCCTGGGCCGACCCGGATTTCGACGCGTCCAAGCGCGCCTTCTACTACGTGCGTGTCCTCCAGATCCCGACGCCGCGCCACACGCTCTACGACGCCATCGCCCTCGGCATCGACGTCGAGGAAACCGGCCGTCCCGCGACGATTCAGGAACGCGCCTACAGCTCGCCGATTTGGTACACCCCGTGAAGCGGCTTCGCCCCCAGTGGGCTTGCGAGCTCCGTGGCCGAGGTTGGCCAGGCGGCCGGTGCACCGAGTCAATGCCAGTCGGCTGCTGCCGTCCGCTCGTATGTGCTCAGTCGCAGCTGGCGTCGGCGCCGGTCGCGAAGCCGTTGGTCCAATAGGTGCCGTAGGTGCCGCCGCCGGTCGCGCGGCCGAGGCCAACGACGACGTAGCTGTCTCGGAGCATGTTGGCGTTGTGGCCGGGCGAGTTCAGCCACTGGTCGAACGTGCCCTCCGCGCTGGCGTTCCCCGCCGCAATGTTCTCACCGAAACCGGTCGACTGACAGCTTTCGAAGCAAGCGTCACAGGCGCGCGAGCCGGGGCTCGAGCCGTTGAGGCCGCTGTGATCGAAATAGTTTTGGTCGCGCATGTCTTCACTGTGGGCTTGCGCAGCGCGATTCAGCGACGCGCACGCGGACACCGGGGCGACACCGTTGGCCTGGCGATGTTGGTTTAGAATCTGGAGAAAACGTTGCTCCTCCTCGTCGAGAGAAGCCGCCGCGGGGTCGAACCCATCGCACTGCCCGCCGCCGCCCCCATTACCGCCCAATCGCTCGTCTCCGAACAGACCATCGTCGCCGCAACCGCTCGTGACGAGCGCCGCGCCGAGTAGCACCAGCCAAACTTCCTTCTTCATTGCAACCCCCTGCGAATTCGGCGTGGAACGAGACCCCGCCGAAGCACGCATCCCAATTGTCGGCGACTAACCACGAAACGCCAAGACGGGGACACGCTCCCCCCTCGCAACCCGTCTCATTTCAAGCACTTGACAAGCCCACCGCGAAAACCCGTTTCCGGCATCAAAACGCCGCTTCATCCAGTTCCATGAGCGACAGGTCCGATCCCTTGAGTTGTGCGAGTCGCATGTCGAGCTTTGGCAAAACGCTACTGGCGAAGAAGCGAGCCGAGGCGACTTTGCCCTGATAAAACGCGGCGTCGGGCTCCCCAGCCGCGCCGAGCTTTTCGTTCGCGATCACCGCTTGATCCAACAGCAAATACGCGATGAGCAGCTCGGCGAGTGACTCCAAGAGACGGTTGGCATGGAGACCAACCCAGTAGACCGATTCCTGCATTCTACCAAGCGCGGTCTGCATGCTCTCTTGCATGACGCCCAGCGCCTTTGCCAGCCTCGCACGCTCGCCCGCAAAATCCGAACCGCCGCGCTCTTCGGCAACCAACTTCGCCGCGTCGCTCAGCAGGGCCTGGAGCGTCTGTCCTTGATCTCTGGCCACCTTCCGAAAGAAAAGGTCGAGCGCCTGAATGTGTGTCGTTCCTTCGTAGAGCGTGTCGATCTTCTGGTCGCGAATGTATTGCTCGACGGGATAGTCCTTGCAGAACCCCGACCCACCAAAGGTCTGAAGCGAAACACCCAAGAGCTCGTAGGTCTTCTCCGAGCAGTACGCCTTGATGATCGGAAGCAGCAGATCGCTCTTGCGGGCCGCAACCGCCCGTGCGTCGTCCGTCTCCGTCGACGCGACTTCATCTTGCAAGCGCGCGCCGAAATAGATGAGCGCGCGCATGCCTTCGGCGTGCGACTTTTGCAGCATGAGCATGCGCCGCACGTCGGGGTGCTCGATGATACGCACACGCGGCGCCTCCTTGTCGGTCATGTGCTTCATGTTGGGCCCCTGAACGCGTTCTTTGGTGTATTCGAGCGCGTTGAGATACGCGGTCGACATGGTGGACATCGACTTCAAGCCAATGCTCATCCGCGCGTATTCGATGACGTGAAACATTTGCCGGATGCCGTCGTGGACGTCACCGAGCAGCAACCCCCGACACGGCTCGCCCCCGCCAAGCGTGAGCTCGCACGTTGCCGATGCGCTGAGCCCCATCTTCTTCTCGATTCCCGTAACAACCGCGCCATTTCGCTCCGCAACCGCGCCCGTCTCATCGACCCAGTACTTCGGCACGACGAACAGGCTGAGCCCTTTGGTCCCTGGCTGTGCGCCTGTCGGCCGCGCCAACACGAGGTGAACGATGTTCGCAGGGCCGTCGTAGTCCCCATTGGTGATGAAACGCTTGGTGCCTTCGAGCTCCCACACATCGTCCCGAAGATGCTTGGCGGTCGTACGCCCTGCGCCGACGTCCGAGCCTGCGTCAGGCTCGGTGAGCACCATCGTCGCACCCCAATGGCCGTCGATCATGTTGTTCACGTACCGCGACTTCTGTGCGTCGGTCCCGAGCTCGTCGATCAGCGCAGCCACGAACGTGCCAAGAAGATAAAACGTGGCGGCCGAGTTGCCGCCCCACAGCATTTCGAATGCGGCCCATCGAAGGCTCGGCGGCGCTCCCACGCCACCCAAGTGCGGCGGCAGCTCCAGCCCTTGCCAGTCGGCCTCGTAAAACGCCTCCACCGCGCTGCGTACGCTCGGCGGCAGCGTCACGTCGCCATCAAGGAGAGCAAGCGGGGTCCGGTCCCCCGGTTCGAAGCTTTCGGCAAAAGGCCCCTTCGCCAACTTCTCCACCTCGAGCAACACATTGCGGGCGGTCTCCTCGTCCATGTCCTCGAACGCCCCGC
>JABDJF010000088.1 GCA_013002645.1 Myxococcales bacterium | reverse complement strand
GGACAAGACAAAGCGGTCGCAGTCCGGCCAGTCGGGATGGGCGGGGTCGTGCCGTCGCAGCTCGGAGAAAAGCGCCCAGCCGAGCGGCGCGAGCGCCATCGGCGTGCCGGGGTGACCCGAATTGGCCGCTTGCACTGCATCCATGCTCAGGCCTCGAATCGTCTTGATTGCGAGCTCGTCGAGCTGCGCCGGGTTCCCCATGCTGCTGTCCTCCTGTCTGGCGCGCCGGATCTAGCAGGCCACCGCCAAACGCAAAAGGTGCGCCGGCGGTTTTTCGACGGCCGCTGGACATGACCCTAGATCGCCACTAACACCCCGGACGCGGGTGGCCGGTTGTTGACTGTTTCAATCGGGTTTTCTTCGAGAAGGAGCCCGCGCGGGAGGAATGAATGCCTCAGGTTTTTGTGCCCAAGGAAATCACCGAAGGTGAGACCCGGGTCGCCTGCACGCCAGAAACGACGAAGCGGTACGTCAAAGAAGGCTTCGATGTCGTCCTCGAGAGCGAAGCGGGGAAGCACGCCCACTTCACCGACGAGCACTATCGCGCGGCGGGCGCCAAGGTCGTCTCCGGCGCTGAGGCGGAGGCTGCCTGGGGAACTGCGGACATCGTGCTTCGCGTGTACCCCATCACACCGGCCGAGGCGTCCAAAATCAAAGATGGCGCCATCTTCATCGGGTTCATGTCGCAGCACAAGAACCTCGATTCGGTGCGAATCCTTCGCGACCGCAAGATCAGTACGATCGCGATGGAGCTCATCCCGCGGATCAGCCGCGCCCAGTCGATGGACGCGCTGAGCTCGCAGGCTTCGATCGCCGGGTACCAGGCCGTCCTGATGGCCGCGACCTACCTCGACAAGTACTTCCCCCTGCTGATGACGGCGGCTGGCACGATTCAGCCCGCCAAGATCGTCATCATGGGCGCGGGTGTTGCGGGCCTTCAGGCGATTGCGACCGCAAAGCGACTCGGCGCCGTGGTCGAGGTGTCGGACATTCGGCCTGCGGTCAAAGAGCAGATCGAGTCCCTGGGTGGTCGATTCATCGACTTTCCGATGGACGAGAGTGGCGAAGGTGAAGGCGGCTATGCCCGCGAGCTCACTCCAGAGCAGCTGAAGGCGCAACAGGAAGTCGTTCGCCAGAAGGTCGTCGCGGCGGATGCGGTGATCACGACGGCGCTCGTCCCAGGACGTCCCGCGCCAAAGCTCATCACCAAGGACATGGTCGAAGAGATGCGCGAAGGCGCGGTCATCGTCGACCTCGCCGTCGAGCAAGGGGGCAACTGTGAGCTTTCGAAAAGCGGCGAAATGGTCGTTGCGAACGGCGTGACCATCATCGGCCATCCCAACATGCCGGCGGCCACTCCGGCCGATGCGAGCCTGCTTTACGCCCGCAATATCCAAGCCCTCCTCCTCAGCCTGCTCGCCGAGGGAGAGGTCGTGTTGAACCTCGAGGACGAGATCCTCGCCGGCGCCCTACTCACCCACAACGGCGAAGTCCGGCACGGACCAACCGCCGAGGCTCTCTAGGAAAGGAGACCGAACGTGACTCTGGGACCTCTGCTCATCGGCATCTACGTATTCGTCCTCGCTAGCTTTGTCGGCTTCGAGATGATCACCAAGGTGCCGCCGACCTTGCACACTCCCTTGATGAGCGGCGCGAACGCCATCAGTGGCATTACCATCGTCGGCGCCGTCGCCGCCGCGACCACGGCCCCTCCGACCATCGCCAACATCCTCGGCGCTCTGGCC
The DNA here is from genome assembly GCA_013002645.1 of Myxococcales bacterium. GTDB lineage: Bacteria > Myxococcota_A > Polyangia > Polyangiales > Houyiibacteriaceae > SG8-38. The sequence continues at coordinate 1,605 of JABDJF010000088.1, read as the reverse complement.
ATCGTGACGGCAACCATCAACGTCGTCGGCGGCTTCCTCGTCACCGACCGCATGTTGCGCATGTTCGGAAAGAAGAAGAAGAAATGAGCCACGAAGTCATCAGGTCGACCGTGGTCCCGATCATTTATCTGCTCTCCACGGTCCTGTTCATCTTCGGGATCAAACGGCTTTCGAAGGTGAAGACAGCCCGCCAGGGCAACACCTTGGCCGCCGTGGGTATGCTCCTCGCCATCGTCGGCGCCCTCCTCGAGCTCGGCACAGTCGACTACCGTTGGATTGCCGGTGGCATGATCCTCGGCTCGATCATCGGTGCGGCGTTCGCCATTCGCGTCCAAATGACGTCGATGCCCGAGATGGTCGCCCTCTTCAATGGCTTCGGCGGCATCGCCTCGGCCCTCGTGGCGACCTCGGTGTACTGGAAGCTCGTCGTCCAGCAGAGCGCTGCCGGTACGGTCGCGGAAGTCGTCGGCACCGACGAGGCGATCACGGTGATGCTCTCGATCCTCATCGGCGGCATCACGTTCACGGGGAGCATCGTCGCGCTCTTGAAGCTTCAAGGGAACCTGAAGAAGGGCCAGCCGATCCTATTACCGGCGCGCCATTTCATTACCTTTGGTCTGCTGTTTGCGTCGATTGCCTTTGGTGTGACCGCCGTCATCGCGACAGGCTCGGACTCGGTGCTGTGGGTTCTGCTGCTTGCTGGAGGCTCGCTGATCCTCGGTATTTTGCTCACCATCCCGATTGGCGGCGCCGACATGCCTGTCGTCGTCTCGCTGCTCAACTCGTATTCGGGCGTTGCCGCCTCGATGGCGGGCTTCGTCATCGGCAACCCGCTTCTGATCATTGGTGGTGCCATGGTTGGCGCGGCCGGCTTGATCCTCACTCAGATCATGTGCGTGGCGATGAACCGTTCGCTCCTCAACGTCTTGGTCGGCGGCTTTGGTGTTGCCGACGGCGCGGGCGGCGGCGGAAACGACGAGTACACGAGCGTGACCTCCTGCGGTCCCGAAGAGGCGGCGATGGTTCTCGAGGACGCCGAATCCGTGATCATCGTTCCCGGGTACGGCCTGGCGGTCGCACAGGCGCAGCACGCGGTCCGCGAGCTCGCAGATCTACTCAAAGCGCGTGGGACGACCGTCACCTACGGAATCCATCCTGTCGCGGGTCGCATGCCCGGCCACATGAACGTGCTCTTAGCCGAGGCCGACGTCCCCTACGAGGAGCTCCTCGAAATGGACCTGATCAACCCTGAGTTCAAGAGCACGGACGTGGTGATCATCCTCGGCGCCAACGACGTCGTGAACCCCGTGGCCAACAAGGACCCGAGCAGCCCCATCGCGGGCATGCCCATCCTCAACGCGCACGAGGCCCGATCGGTCTTCGTCGTCAAACGAAGTCTCAGCCCAGGCTACGCTGGCATCAAGAACGAGCTCTTCGAGTATGACAACACGATGATGATCTTCGGCGATGCGAAGAAGGTGCTGCAAGGGTTGATTGGCGAGGTAAAGGACCTTTGAGGTCGGCAACGGGCTAGTTGCACGGCCCGGGTGTGGCGGGGGGGTTGCTCGAATTGGTGCGTGGTTTGGTTTAGTTACACCACCCACC
>JABDJF010000081.1 GCA_013002645.1 Myxococcales bacterium | reverse complement strand
GCTGAGCAGCGCCTCGAGCAACGCCGTCGACACCATCCCGATTCGATTCGACCCAAAGCCTCGCACGTGGACCAAGGAATGGCGAGCGGATCGAAGACAGTGCGAAACCGAGCGAGGCAAATCCTGTTCGAAGAGCAGGAAGTTCACGACTTCACGCGCGGTCGGGGTCCCAAACGAACGCTTCTGGAACGGCTCGGTTGCGGAACAACAGGCGAGTAGCGCCGACCATTGCGCCAGGCGAATCGGATCGTCGATCTCGCCTTCGTCGGGGAAGGTGTGAAAGTGAACGTCCATCAGGCGCGCGGTCTGGCCGGCCCGCTCGAGGTGCCGCCCGAGGCGCATGAACGCCAGGGGCTCGCCGTTGAGCATGGTCTCGTCTGCCTGCCCGTGGAACAGCTCGCACATTTCTCGGATGTGCTGGTAGAAGTGGTCGCGGTCGGACCGGTACAGCCGCCGGCCGGGACCGCCCTGAAGCCAATGCCAGAGCGCGTTGATCGTCTCCCACATCTCGGAGCTGACGATCTCCCGCGCCGTGCGCGCGTTCTCTCGGGCCCAGCGGACCGATTCCACGACCGAGGTGGTGTTGCGACGATCCCAGGTGAGATACTCCTGGACCGTCTCTCCATTTTCGTCTTCGCCGAAGTGACGCTGATACCGCTCTTCCTCACCGGCGACGACGACCAGTGGATGCCATCGGTGAAGCTGAGGAAGGTCGACACCTGGAACGAACGCCCGGTTGACACGCAGCAGGCGCGCCATCCCCCCGACCCGCTCCATGTAGCGATTGAGCCAGAAGCAATTGCCTGCAACCCGTGAAATCATGGTGCGGGCGCCCCCAGCACCCAGGTGTCTTTCGAGCCGCCGCCCTGGCTGGAATTGACGACGTACGATCCGGCCTTCAACGCAACCCGGGTCAAACCGCCTGGCAAGACCCAACTCTTCTTTCCGGTGAGCACGAAGGGCCGGAGGTCGACACGCCGAGGCGCCGCCTCGCCTTCAACCCAGGTTGGGCAGGTGGATAGCTCGACGACCGGCTGCGCGATGTAGCCCTCGGGGGTTTGCTGGATCTTTGCGGCGAACTCGTCGATTTCGGCTCGCTTCGCGCGAGGGCCGAAAAGCATCCCGTAGCCGCCGCATCCGTCGACCGCTTTGACGACCAGAGAGCCGAGGTTTTCGAGAACGTACTGGCAGTCGTCTGGACGCATGCAGATGTAGGTCGGCACCTGTCTGAGAATCGGCTCCTCGTCGAGATAGAAACGAATCATGTCGGGGACGAACGGATAGACGGCCTTGTTGTCCGCGACGCCGTTGCCAGGCGCATTGGCCAAAGTGACGTTCCCCGCGGCGTAGGCTCCGATCAATCCGGGCACGCCGAGCGCGCTGTCTTCACGGAAGACCTTGGGGTCGAGAAAATCGTCGTCGATTCGCCGGTAGATCACGTCCACCTGTTGAGGACCCGCGGTCGTTTTCACATAGACGCGCTCGTTGTGAACGAAGAGGTCGCTGCCCTGCACCAGATCGCAACCCATCTGGCGCGCCAAGAAGCTGTGCTCGAAGTACGCCGAGTTGTACGAGCCCGGTGTGAGCACGACGACTCGGCTCTCCTCCGGGTCCCGAGGAGACACGCTCATGAGCGCATCACCGAGTCGAGCCGGATAGCTCTCCACGGTTCGAACGCGGCTACGCCGAAACACCCTGGGGAAGACGCGCTTCATCACGCCGCGATTCTCGAGGACATAGCTCACGCCCGACGGCGTCCGGAGGTTGTCCTCGAGCACCAGGAACTCGCCGTCGGCGCCGCGAATCAGGTCGATCCCCGCGATGTTGACGAAGACGCCCTCCCGCGGCCGAATGCCATGCAGCTCTTTGAGGTACCCGGCGGTGCCAAACACCATGGACTCCGGAATGCGCCCCTCTTTGATGATGCGCTGCCCGTCGTAAAGGTCCGACAGAAACATGTTCAGCGCTGTGACCCGCTGAATGAGGCCGCGCTCGAGGCTCTCCCAGTCTTTGGCAGGGATCACCCGCGGGATCAGATCGAAGGGGAAGATCTTCTCTTGCCCCTTGGAATCGGAATAGACCGAGAACGTCACCCCACCTCGAAACAGCGCGCCTTCGGCGAGGCGCTGCCGGGTCATGAACTCGAGTCGGCCGAGCTGGTCGAGCTCCGCGACGAGGTCGGCGACCTCCTCGCGCGAACTTCCGTCGCCTCGAAAGAGCTCATCGTAGGTCCTGGGCAGGGGGGCGTAACCGTCGAGCAGTGTCGTATCCCCGGCCAGGCCAACGGTCTGCTCAAGCTCCGCTGGCATGATGACGAGACCTTGGTCGCAGCACGCCGTGAGAACCAGCGAAACCTTCGCCCCGCGTTGACTTCTTACGTCCCCGAAACAATCAAGAAACCGCTCCTGGCCCCAGAAGCCCAAGACGACGGCGAAGCGCTCGGGATCCTCCGCGAAGGGTTGGTCATGTATCGCCAGCTCCGGCGGGGCGAGCTCGCCAAGGGCTGAGCGGGGCCAAATTGCCCCCGGAATCGCACTGAAGAGGGCGCAGAATCAGGGACTTGCCATGTCCAAACTGCTTGATATGGTGGCGGACCCGTTAGAGAACAATCCTTTTGGAGGGGCACATGCAGAAAGCAAGCTGGGTATTTTTGTTGGCTGTCAGCCTAATGCTGACCGCAGGTTGTAAGAAGGACGAGCTCAGGGCCAAAGACGCCCGAATCGCAGAGCTCGAAGCGTCGGGGCAGGCGACAGGCACTTCGCTCACGCAATGCAAGAAGGACAAAGCCAATCTCGACAAGCTCGTGAAGGGCTACACCGGCGAGATCAACGCCATGGAAGCCGCGCTGGCCGAGGCCGCAGCACGTGAAGCGCGTGCCGCCAAGCGCCTCGCCGAATACAACTCGATGCTCAAGCAGCTGAAGTCGATGATCGACTCCGGCAAGCTCAAGGTCCGCATCGTCCGCAACAAGATGGTCATCGAGCTGCCCGAGGCAGTTCTGTTCGCCAGCGGTAGCGCCAAGCTCAAGAAGGAGGGCGTTCGCGTTCTCGCCGAGCTCGGCCCCGTCCTCGCGAGCATCCAGGGCCGTGAATTCCAGATCGGCGGTCACACCGACAACAAGCCGATCCGCACCAAGCGCTTCCCATCGAACTGGCAGCTCTCGGGCGCGCGCGCGATCGATGTGTCGCAGCTGCTCATCGAGTACGGCGTTCCGGCCAGCCGCGTCTCCGCCGCCGCCTACGCCAGCACGCAGCCGGTCGCCGACAACGACACCCCAGAGGGCCGCGCGCTCAACCGCCGCATCGAGATCGCGCTTCAGCCGAACCTCGACGAGCTCCCCGACCTTTCCAGCTTCCAATAGGCGACACGCAACCCTTTCGAAGGGGTGCTGACC
>JABDJF010000077.1 GCA_013002645.1 Myxococcales bacterium | reverse complement strand
GGCGCAGGCCGTGGCGACACTTTGGCTCGAACGAAGGCCCCGCTCCGTCGCTGCGCATTCCGCTCGCGTCGTAATCGAGGAGTGAGCTATTGAACGTGCGTGCAGTTGCAGGAAACGTCGCGCTGCCCGCAGCCCGCGTATCAGCTGCTGAAAGCCGTCTGGGCTCCGGCGATCAGGCAGCCAGGTCCATGGCCGGAATCTCCATCACGAAGCGAGCCCCGCCGCCGGGTCGGGGTTCGTACCGAAGCTCGCCGCCGCAATCTTGGGCGATTCGCCGGCTGAGATGGAGGCCGAGCCCCGTTCCTTCGCCCTCCACTCGGGTGGTGAAGAAGGGGTCGAAGATGCGGTGCACGACGTCAGGTGGAACCCCCGGGCCATCATCCGCGACGGCGACGGAGATGAGCTTGTCCGTTTGACTAAGCTCGATCCAAATGTTCGCCGCATCCGAGCGAATCGAGTTGTCGAGCAGATTCAGGATGACCTGATTGAACGCCCTCGCGGGCGCAAACACTTCCCCGTTCGTCTCATAGGCTTGATGGACGGCGACCCCGTGCTTGAGCTTGTGATCGAGCAGATTGAGCGTGGACTCCACGGCTGTTCGAACGTTGCAAGGAACCATGTCATCGCCGTCTGCCGGGCGCGCATGCGCGCTGAGTGCGGAAACGACCCCGTCAATGCGCCCGAGCGCATCGATCACCACGCCCATCAGCTTTTCGTTTGACACTCTCGACGAACCACCGTGCTCCAGCACCTTAGTCGCGTTCAATGCGGCGTTGAGCGGATTCTTCACTTCGTGCGCGAGGCCGGCAGCAAGCGTTCCTGCGGATGCGAGTCGGGCCTGGTCGGCAAGTTGCAGGCTCAAGCTGCGCATTTTCAGATGCGCGCGAATTCGCGCCTGGAGGACGTTGGCATGGAACGGTTTCGCAACGAAATCGTCGGCGCCAGCCTGGAAACCTTCGAGGGCGGCTTCGTTTTCGCCGCGGGCAGTGAGCAGGATCACGGGGATGTTGCTCAGCGAAGGGTCCTGCTTGAGCGTGCGAGCCAGATCCAGTCCGCTCACCTCCGGCATCATCACGTCGGTGAGCACGAGGTCCGGGCGATGCTTCTTCATCAGCTCGAGCGCCTCCGACCCGTTTCGGGCGGCGTCAACGGTATAGGTCCGCGAGAGCAAACCGACCATGAAACCTCGCAGGTCGTCCTCGTCCTCCGCGACGAGAATCCTCGGGACTCGTCCGCGATCGAGCAGAACGCGCTCCGTCGGAGGTATGCTCATCCGGCGCCCCGCCGTTGCCGCCGCTCCGTCGAGCGTGGGCGCTTCGCTCAAGCGGTCTTCGATGCGCCGCGCGGGGTGGTCCAGCGTCTGACCTTGCCGCCGCTCCAACGCGTCCGCGTCGAAGTGTTCTTTTCCGCGCCTGAGAAAGAGAGTGAACGTCGCGCCCTCGCCGAGCTCGCTATCCACGGAAAGCGAGCCGCCGTGGAGCTCCGCGAGCTCCAGTGCCAGCGCCAGGCCGATGCCGACGCCACCCTGGTGGCGCCGTTCGGAGCGCTCCACTTGATGGAATCGCTTGAAGATATGAGCCTGCTGTTCGCGCGAAATCCCCGGCCCCGTGTCGGCGATCTCGACCGTTGTCCCGTTTGGCCGGTGTCGCACTCGAACGTCGATCTTCCCGCCGGCCGGGGTGAACTTCATCGCGTTGCCGACCAAATTGGTCAGAACGATTTCGAGTCGGTGTGCATCGCCAAACGTCTCCACGGGCTCTCCATCCGAAGCGAGCAAAAGCTCGATCTGCTTGGCCTTAGCCGCCGGATGGGCGTTGCCCACGACCTGCTGAACGAGATCTCCCAACTCCACCCGCTCGACGCGAAGGCGCAGGCCACCCCCTTCGAGCTTGGCCAAGTCGAGCAAGTCGTCGATCATGCGCAAGAGCCTCGAGGCGTTTCGACGGACGACCTTGAGCGCGTCGCGGTCCGCTCCCGGCCCAATCGAGCTCAACATTGCGTCCACGGGCGACACGATCAACGTGAGCGGAGTTCGAAGCTCGTGACTGATGTTCGCAAAAAACTCCGACTTCATCTGGTCGAGCTGCTTGAGCTGCCCGTACGCTTCCTCCAATCTCTTGTTGGCGCTCTTCGCTTCGAATCGGGCGTGAAACTCACTTCGCTCGAGCGCCATGCGATGCTTTTGGAACACAACCAGGATTAACGCCGTCCCCAAGATGACGCCCTGGTAGACCAACACGATTCGAATGTCCCCAACTGGCACCTCTCCAACCGCGAGAGGCAGTAAAAACAGCCCGTACACACTCATGCCGAAGGCCGCCGATCGACTTGCCGGCCACGAAATGAAGAAGTTCACGCCGATCAAGACGAACAGGATAGTCAGCGAGTACGGCGAATCATATCCGGTGTCGAACCAGCATAGGAGGTGATTGAAGACCGAGACGAATAGGAAAAGAACGAATACTAGATCGTCAATTCGCGCCAGTGCCCATCTGGGAAACCGCTTGATCAGAACCCAGGTCACAGCGAGTGACGCAATCCAAAACAGGGTTAGGCTCTGGAGGAGAGCGAAGTGAGCCCGCATGACGACCCACTCCACAGGGACGAACAATGCCATCGTTGCGGCCGCAACAAGCACACCCGTCGACAGGCCTTTCACGTTGCGCTGTCGTCGCTCCTGCTCGAAGAGCTGGTCGGCCTGCGCCGCCGGTTCTTGCAACGCGCTCACCGTAAACCCGGCTTCGCTGCTAGTCGGCTCCCGCTCCACCCTGTGTAGAGCTTACCAAAGGGTGCATGGGCCTACCAAACCAGCGGCCTTTATGCGGATTCGCGCGTTTTTTCGGCAAACGCGCTGGCGGCGATGAGGCGTTCGAAACCGGAGCGAACTGGTTCCGGCCACTCGATCGTCTCGGTAGCTCGGCCATCGGCAGACACCAGAGCAACGCGGTGCTCGCCCACGGCTAGCTTCTCGCGCCCGCCGTCAGCATCGACGCGATGGTACTCGAACCAAAGATCCGCAGCACCCTTGTAGAGTGCACTCAGGTACATGGAGACCTCAACCTCGTCAAAAGGCATGGCCTCGCGCAAATGGCGGGTGCCAAAGAAGAGGCATTCGAGCTGCCCCCCGACCTGACTCGCGTCGAAGCAAGTTCGATCGAGCCCGTATAGAAACTTGTCGCGGAGCCTTCCCTGCCAGACGCTGTAGTTCCCGAAATAGAGGTTGCCTACGAGGTTGGAGTCCTCGAGCGAGGTAGAGAAGATCTCACGATTCGCAAGAGGCTTGAGCTCACGGCCACTGGCGGACCACAAGGGGTCGCCCGTTTCAACCGTGGCGAGACTTTCGGACAACGACGTCAAGGGTGCCGCGACGTCGCGCTTTGGTTTCATGCCGACCAGGAACTCGTAGAAGTCGTCCGGCCAAGGAGCCGGTCGAGCGAGGCCGTGACCCAAGATCTGAACCGACGACGTTTGCATGCGTGTCATTCCGATCCGCTCGACCGGGCCTCCGGTAAACGGGAGTCGTCTCCACTCGCAGGTCGCGGTGTACTCCGTCTCGTTGCAGTGCTCCATCCAAATTCGTCCTTCAATGACGTCGCTGTGACCGGCGCGGCCCAGGATCGTCGTTTCGAACGAGTTCGTCACACCGCCAAAGAGGCCTTCTCCAAACGTCTCGAACAGCCTCCGGTGGAAGTCCGCTTGGAGCATGCCGCTGAGCTCACGGGCTTTGCCCATCCACTCGGCAAACTTCGTGAAGTAAACCGTTCGTAGCGGGTTCGCCGAGTCCCGGAAGGTCAGCGGGAAACGAAAAGCGAAGATGACCTGTCCTCGCGGTCCGGCGTCGTCGAGGGTGTAGAAGCAGCTGTTGGTGCTCCATGTTTCCTCTTCGCCCGAGCCAATCGAAGGCCGCGCAGTGGCAGCCAACTCGCTCGCACAGGGCCAATCCTCCCTTCGTCCGAGAATCTTCGCGTGATAGTCGGTCAGCTCTTCGAGTACTATTCCCGCCTCGTCGGTGGAGCACACGTCACCGACGTAGGTGTCCTCGGTCTTCTTCGTGATGGTCGAGCGGTTTTGCCGGGCTCTCGCAACATTGTTCGCCGGATCTGCGATTTCCCAGCGACCGATGTGAACCGGCAAGCACTGATCTGGCACGGCGCAGAGTTGTAGGCTCTGAAGAAGCGCGTCGCGAGCATATGGGTCGCCCAAGATGAAGTCCTCGGCATCGCGTTCTTCTGTCGTGAAATCGCATTGAACGTCGTCGAGACGATGGAGCGCCCGGATTCGCTGGAAGCGAGTTCCCTGAAAAAGAATGGGGCCGTAGAGCTGAGTCTGCGGGTCCAGTGCTAGCGGCGTCTGGTCGTAGTCGTTCGAGGATCTAGGC
>JABDJF010000065.1 GCA_013002645.1 Myxococcales bacterium | reverse complement strand
CTCATCGCTGTCCTCAATCCGGTCGAGAGCACGGTCGAAAGGGTTGGTGACGCAGTCGAACAGTTCGTGCGCGTCGCCCACGACGCCTTGGATGTTGCTCACCAGGCCGTTCAGCACGGGTATCCCTTGCTGGCAGAAGCGCGCGCGGTCGACGCGATGGCCTTCCAGGCCGCGTACGATCCACCGGTTGCCGGGGGCTTTGTCGTCCCTCTTCTCGGTTCGCGTCTCCCCAGCGGAGGGCGAGGTCTGCCTATCGAAGAAGACGGTGTTGGCATCCTCTGCGATCGCGTCTCTGATGGCTTGAACAACAGGCTTAGCAACGTGAGCTCGAAGGTGCCTCGATGGCTTCTGAAGTTTCTCGGGGACGTCGTTGGTCAGGCGCTCCGTCTCGGCAAACGAAGGACCTGCGCAGACGAAGTCGTCGAGCCTCCACGTCGCGTGATTGAAAACCGAAGAGATGGAACCCAGTTGTGGCTAGGGCACGAAGAGTTCCAATACCGGGCGTACGCTATTGGTCGAGACCCTCACGAGAACCATTGGCAGCATGGCGAGCGCGGCATTCGCATCGCACAAGGCGGCGTAACCAACGGGCGAAACGTCGCGCACCAGGCGCATGTCCTGGGGCGACTCGCCTTTGCACAGGCCGAGTACTATTTCGATGGCACAGAGCACAAGGCCGAGTGGCTCTGGAAACAGAAGTGGCGCGCACGGCTTCGCCGGTTTCGAATTTCGCAAGACTGGATTCCGAGCGGGCTCCTCGGCGCATGTGCGGGAGCGAGAGGACGAGGGTCGCTCGACCGGCTGGCGGGCCTGTGTGAAGTCGCGCGTGATTTCTCGATCAACGCTGTTTCCGCCCACTGAAGACACGATGGTTGCATCAATCCAAAGAATCCTGGCAGACGAGAAGGGAACCGCGATGCTCGAAGCGCTGATCGCTCTGCCTGTGTTTGCAGCTTCGCTGGCAGCGGTGGTCGCTTTCAGCGGGATGTACGGAGCCAAGCTCGAGGCGAAGTCCCATGCGAGGCGCTTGGCGTGGCTGCAGGCCGACTCGGGTGAGTGTCCGGCGCAAAGCTGTCGAAGCGGGGAGTGCGGGCGCATCGAACGTGAAATCCGCGCCGGTGGTCTCGATGACCTGCTCACCGTCGCCGACGGTAGCCGCTCGCTAGGCTCATTCCTCGGGAATCTTGGCCGTTTCTTTCTCGGTAAGGCGACGAACGGCGTCGGTCTAGCGAGTGCACCGATGCCCACGATGATCGCCCCCGCCCTCGGTTCGCAGCACGGGGTGACGACCCTGCTGTGCAACACCACGGCACGGAACACCGAAGACGCAGGCAACGTTCTAGAGCACGCCTGCCGCACCGGACTGCAAACCACGGAGTACGCGCGTGAAGTATGTCGGTAGAATCGTCCCGTGGTTTCGTCTGGGCTTGTTCCTGCTTGCCCTCGTTGCTGTCGCTCTCGCGGCTCTGTTCGGTTCCGCGCAAGCCGAGTTTCCGCGGTTTCTTAGGGGTCACGGCGCTGAGACGATGAGTTATCCTGGCGCACCGCCCGAGCCTGCTCGGCTTCTTCGGTTGAACGGCGGCCTGTTTTCTTTTCGCACTCAAACCGTCGAGGCGTCGCTCGATGAGGTTGTTCTACACTATCAACTTCTCTGCAGTGGCCGCCATGCAGGGCTCTTCGAGCGGCTTTCGACTCAATCGGCGCGAGGCAAGGACGCCGGTCACGTTGTGTGCCTCGACATGGGCGATGCGCCCCGCGACCTACGCTCGCTCGCCAATGGATTCGTTCGCTTCTCCGAGACCGGCGACATCGGTGCGCTAGGGGGGCTTCGATACATGCGCGCCCGTCGAGTATCCGGCGCGCCCGTCGAGCAGACGCTCGTTCTTACGGTTTGGGCCGACTCGCCTTTCAACCTCTTCCAAATGCTTCCTGCCGACGACGCGGACGCGGGGGGCAGCGACGTGCCGGCCGTGCCTCGTCCTCGAAGCTCGCAGCGCCTCTTGTCGGCCTGGGAGGCCGGCTCACCCAGCGGCTTCGTGGTCTACCGGGTGCCTAATCAATCGGGGGCCGATCTCGTATCGTTCTATCGCGACGAACTATCGGCGAGCGGCTGGACAATCATCGAGCGTCATCCTTCCGAGTCTATCGCAATTGATGACGTTCGAATGATCTCGGCGGAGCGGGGAAAGCGAATGGTGACGGTTCTCACCCGTTCCACCGACGCCTCGGACACGGTGCTCTCCATTCTGATCTCCGAACCGTCATGACCAAGGGCTGCCTTTTATGAATCGAATCGCTATTCTCGCACCTGTCATCGTCGCCGCGCTCGGTTTCGTGCTTCTCGGCCTCTACGTCAGGCAGTTCCAACGCGAAGCGACCGGGGGCGAACCAATCGCCTTGCTCGCCATGAGCCAAAACGTTGCGTCGGGTGTCCCGCTAACCGAGCAGATGCTCTTCGTGCGGACTTTGCCACAGAGTTACGTCGAAGAACGCCAAGTGGTAGCCAGCGCACTCTCGAGGGTCTTGGGCGTCCGCTCTTCCATCGACCTCGAGGCCAACCAGACGCTTCTTTGGACCGATCTTTCCACGGCTCCACGGGACCGAGGTTCGCTCTCGAACCGTATCCCCAAAGGGATGCGAGCGATGAACATCGCCGGAACGGGGCGACGATCGTTCTCCGACCTGATGCGTCCCGGCGACCGTGTCGACGTCTTGCTCACCAAAGCGAAGCCAGGCTCCGACGCCAAAATCGTCACGATCCCGCTTCTGCAAAACGTTCTCGTTCTTGCCATAGGCGAACGCTTCGGCACAGCGGACACGCAAACCTCACCCCTCCGATCGGACTCTGTCACGCTCCTTCTCACGATCGACCAAGCCAGTCTTGTCGCTCAGGCGCGGCGCGACGCTACCTTGAATCTCGTCTTGCGGAACGAGAACGACCTCGAAATCAACGTGGGGCTGGGCGAGACCGACGATTCGGATGTCCTCGAGCAAGAGAAGCGAGCGCGTCGGCAGAGGCGATTGCGGATCGAGAAGGTCGACTAAGGTGTCGGTAGCGACAAAGAGCAGGCTCCTAGCAAAGGTCATGTTTCTCACCGCAGTGTTGGAAGCAGGGGCGGCTGCAGATCTAGAGGCTGACCGCCCAATCGTCCTCCGAGTCGGAGAGCAAAAGAGCCTTTCTGCGCGTGGCGTCAAGAGTTACTCCGAGGGCGCACCGGGGTTCGCCGACATTCGCATTACCCGCGACCAGAGCCGATTCGTGATCGTAGGCAAGGAAGAGGGCACGACATCTCTGCTGTTGATCAAGAACGACGGCAGTCAACTCCAGTACACGATTCGGGTAATCTCATCCGACGCATCCAAGGGCCTCGGTGGCAGAGAAAACATTCGCTTGGATCTGTACTTCGTCTTGATTCAGGACCGCTACGGCCATCAGATTGGGCTCAATTGGCCCGGAAACATCGGGAGCACAATTGGGCCGTCCGAGGCCGCGATCGCGATCACAGGCGGCAGTGGGCAAGCGACGCAGAGCGCTTTTCAGATATTGCCGCAGACGTTCCTGCCTAGCTTCGACCTCGCGCAGGCCAAAGGCTGGGCGAAGCTGTACCGTCAAGCCACCTTGGTGACCGCCAACGGAACTGAAGCAGTCTTCACGTCAGGCGGAGAGTTCAACGTTCAAGTCCAGAACAACCTTACTGTCAACGTGCAGGCCATCGAGTTCGGGACAAAGGTCAGTGTGCTTCCAAAGTACGATTCCAAAACCGGCCGCATCGAGCTCGAAATCGTAGCGGACGTGTCCGACTTAGATTCGGAAAAAGGAGCACAGGGGATCCCCGGCCGAGTCACCTCGCACGTTGAAACGCTTGTGAATCTCGAGCTGGGCCAGTCGGTTTCTCTGGCTGGTATTCGTGCGCGCACAGAGCGGCGGAGAAGACGCGGGATCCCCGGTCTTGCTCTGATTCCATTCATCGGCGCGCTTTTTGGCACTCATTCTCGGGAGACTGAAGATGACCAATCGTACATGCTCGTGGTCCCTTCCGTCGTCGAACCGGTCAGCTTGAGTCAGAGAGACCGCGTCGACGAAGCGCTGCGTGTTTACGAAAGCTTTCGAGGCAACGTCGACGGTCAACATCTCATCGACCAGCCGCGCGTTGGCCGTGCTGTCGCGCCACAGGCCAAAACGAGCGCAGCCGATGAGTGATGGTTTCGCGGTTTCGGTCGTCATGCCGGATGGCTCCAAGCAAGAGCTCACCATCGCGGACACGAGCTACTTCACCGTGGGCCGCGACCCTGGTTGCCATATCGTTCTTCCAGCGCCAGCAGTGAGCCGGATCCATCTTCACGTCGAACGGGTCACAGGTGGCGCCCGAGTGGTCGATCGGTCTTCCAACGGGACCGTCCTCGCGGGTGAGCGCCTCTACGACACTGAAACACTGCTCGCACCAGGCGAAGACCTCAGAGTCGGCCCATACCTGCTGCGAATTTCGCCCCTCGCTGCGAGCGAAGCTTCTGCGACTCCTGAGATCAGAAGACGGATTCACCGGTCGCTCCTCGATCACCTCGATCTTGCGTCTCTTGAAGCCGCCGACATGGATGCGGAGGTCCTACGGCCGCGCGTCGTTCAGGCTCTCCAGCAGATCGTCTCGCGCTTCGACGCAGAGCTCTCTCCATCCACAGATCTGGCCAAGCTCGTTTCCGAGATGACCGACGAAGTGCTTGGTCTCGGTCCACTCCAAGAGCTTCTGGACGATGATTCCGTTTCCGAAATCATGGTTGTTGATCCGAACACGATCTACGTGGAACGCCAAGGCAAGATTCGCCTCACTTCTTTGCGTTTTACCGATGACGAATCTTGCCGTGGCGCGATCGAACGAATCGTGACTCCGCTGGGTCGCCGCATCGATGAAAGCACGCCTCTGGTCGACGCACGCCTCGACGACGGCTCTCGGGTCAACGCGATCATTCCCCCCCTCGCGATCCGCGGGCCGTGCATCACGATTCGAAAGTTCGCCCAACGCCCGCTCCAGATGAATGAGCTCGTTCAGCTAGGGAGTCTGAGCGCCGCGATGGCGAGATTCCTACAGCGCTGCGTGCGTGCGAAAAAGAACCTAATCGTTTCGGGCGGCACCGGCAGCGGGAAAACGACCTTGCTCAATGTCCTTTCGACGGAAATTCCGGCGGGTGAGCGAATCGTCACCATTGAAGACGCCGCAGAGCTCCGTCTCGATCAGCCGCATGTCGTTTCCCTCGAGTCAAAGCCCACGAACCTCGAGGGTTGCGGCGGGTACAGCATTCGGGACCTCGTGAAAAACGCACTCCGAATGAGACCAGACCGAATCATCGTTGGTGAGTGCCGAGCGGGAGAAGCAATCGACATGTTGCAGGCGATGAACACAGGCCACCAAGGTTCAATGACGACGACACACGCGAACAGCGCAATGGAAGCGCTCAAACGCATCGAGACGCTCTGCATGATGGCGGGCCTCGACTTGTCTCCTCGTGCAATCCGAGAGCAAGTAGCCGGAAGTCTTCACGTAATCGTCCAACAAACGAGATTCTCGGATGGCTCTCGACGGCTAACCTCGGTCACTGAAGTTGGGCAGTTAGGCGAAGGCGGCGAGCTCGCTCTCGACGACATCTTCGTCTTTCACCGGACTGGGACTGGCGCATCCGGCGAGGTCTTGGGGGAGCACCGAACGACGGGATATGTCCCCAGCTTCTTGGACGAATTCATCACTCAGGGGCTCATCGACGGTGGAGAGTTCTTGTGAAGCTCGATGCGTTTCCGCTTCTGCTCTTGTCCGCGGCCTTCATTGTCGGCGGCTGCGCGCTCGGTGCCTATTTTCTCTCGTCCATCGAGGGAAACTTCGCCCAGCGGCAATGGGGGCGCTATGCCGCACGCCTCGAACGCCATGCGAGCTTTCTGCAGCTGCCCTACCGAGGGCTCCAGATCGCTCTCGCACAACTCATCGTCTGTACTGTGTTGGTGGGGCTGACTTCTGTCACTCGTAGCCCAGCCCTTGCCGTCATTTCCCTCCTTGCAGCAGCGGGGCCGCCATTCATCTTGTGGAAGCGGCACGTTGCTCGCGTCGCTCAACTCGAACGTCAGCTCGACACCTGGTTGCTCATGCTGGCCAACGCCCTCAAAGCAAC
>JABDJF010000045.1 GCA_013002645.1 Myxococcales bacterium | reverse complement strand
CCCCGGCCGAGAAACAGGCTAGTTCGAGTCGAGGGCCTGTACCAAATCCTTGTCCGCACAGCGAGCTCTGGCTGCGGAAATCGAGTCCGCGGGCTGGGCCTCGCCACGGCCGTTGCGGGCGTCGCAGTCTTGATCACCACACCATTCGTAGACCTCTTGAAAGAAGGTCGGGTGGCAGGCTACACGGCCGGCGCGCTTTTGGTCCTAGGCGGGGGGGTCAACTTCGCAAGCTCGTTCGGGACTCCACCGCCGATGAAGGCGTGGAAGGCATTTCGGCGCGGCGAGGTGGCCTCTGATCGACTCATGGTCAGCTCATTTGCTCTTCGCAGGGATGTGACCGAGACGCTCGACGAAGCACTGGCGCTCTCCCGGGTGCACAGCGTCTGAGTCCGCCACCGACCGAAGCTCCTGAGCGACAACGGGCCGGCTTGCGTCTCGAAAGACCCGCAGGATTACCTGCAAGAGCGCGGTATGACGCGCACCGGAGGTCGACCGTACCAGCGGCACGCGACTTCGTCGCCTAATACAACCATCGCCACTCCCACGAGTCGCTCGGTAGTTTAGCCATGATGTCATCAGTCTTCTAGTCGATGCGCCGATACTGCGGAGAGCGTGGCGGGTTCGCTCGCGACCACCGTGATGTCGAGGAGACCGGAGTGTGGGAGCGTGAGCTCGACGACGCCGTTGTCGCCGGTGAACGAGCGCCCACCGTACCCGACCGAGAGCTCGAGGTGGCCGCGGCCACTCGTCCTCAAGTGCCACGTGCCAGCGGCAAGTTTCACTCCCTTCACAGTCGGCGCGGCAAGACCCTCAAACTTCGTCTCGAATTCGTTCGCGTCATCGAGCTCGGCGACGGTGTTTCTCTTGTTCGCGAAAAGGAATCCCGGAATCGTGACCGTGTGCTCGGTGCGCTCGATCCCGATCTTACCGCTCATCCGAACGAATGCGTAGAACCGCTGCGGAACTGGTTCTTCTCCGCCAAACAGGACTCGACGGTACTCCTCGAGAAAGCGTGGCGCGTCGCGCATCTCGCGCCCACCCCGGTAGCGAAGGCGGCTGAAACCAAGGATTCCGGAGACGATCAGGTCGGGCTCGCGGGAGAGAACATAGGCGCCATCACCAAGCTCGTGCCCTTCGATGCCTTCTCCGAACGACTCGTGACGCTGTCGCCCAATGTGAGCGTCGTTCAACCCGAGCATGTCGAGTGAGCGAAAGCCGGAGTAGTAGGGGATCGCTCCTGCAGCGTCGACGGCCAGCAACGGGTCGCTCGCTTCGAACGCGCGGCGAAGCGTCTTGCCGATCGTCGTCGCCCTCTCCGTCGTTGGCGGCCGGTGCTCGCGGGCGTACTTGATATCGGGGTCTGCTCGCTGCGCCGTTGCGAACGCAAGGAGCAGGGCGAGGGCCCCGAGCCAAGCCGCGACTCTTCGTGTACCTCCTTTCGCTGCAGCCCAGTCGAGGACTTCTGCCGTAAGGAAGGTGAGCAAGACGAGAGAGGGAATCAGCATTCGGTACCCGTACGACTCGCACCCGGTGCTCGAGGCGTAGGCAGTCCAAACGACGAACAGCGTAAACACGAGGGCGATGCGAGGGCGCCGTTGCGGGTCTCGCCAGGCGACGAGCAGGGCCAGCATGGCCGGTGCCCAAAGCGCGTAAGACGACGAACCCGCGTTCACGATGCATTGAGCCCCGGTCTCGAGCCGGGTGGCGGTCAGTGCAACCTTCGCGCGGGCGGTGTTGGGCAACCAGTCCCCGTAGTACATCCATCGAAACGCAAGCTGCCCGAGTGTCGCAATCCCCGGGAGGATCCCGATCCACAAGGCCTGACGAAGCGCTCCGCGCGAACGTCCCCACAGCACCATGAACGCACACGCGGCGACGGTGAACAGCGGACCGTCGGGTCGGGTCAAGCAAAGGAGCGCCAAAGGAACTCCTGCGGCCAACGCCCGCTTCGTGTCGACGGCGGCGGCGCCTGCAAGCGGTCGCAGGAACGCTACGGCCCACGCAAGGAGCGCTGCAACTAGACAGCCCTCGAGCCCGGAGACTGCCCAAAGCCCGATTGGGCCGGCGACCGCTAGAAACAGGGCCGCCGCGAACGCCGGTAAACTGTCGCTCCAACTTCGCGGTGCGAAAGCATAGACCATGGCGCCGATCGCCGCGATCGAAGAGGCGATTCCAAGCACCACCGGGGTATCGAGGATGTCGACGCCGAGGGCTGCCAGGAACGCGCAACCTACGACCCACAACAGGTTGGAGTAGCCTTCAACAGGGAGGCCGTCAGTCCACGTCAGACCCTGCCCTTCAAGCAGTCGCCGAGAGTAGCGGAGCGAAATGAAGGCGTCGTCGTACGTGAGCACCGGATAGCTGCGCACATGGATGATGAGCACGGTCGCGCCGAGCAGCCAGGCCATCGAGGAGATCCTCAAGGAAGCCCGCCGACGATCGATCAGAGAGACACTCTTGGATTGGCCGTCAACCGTAGCCATTGGGAACGGTTCATACAGGATCCGTGGTGGGCGGTCATCCGACAGTTGGCTCGCGGCCCGGAGCCTCGCTCCCGTCCTACGGCCGAGGCGTTGTGGCTGCCCTTGCGCGAGAGCGCGGCGTGCTTGCCCTGAATGACCTCTTCGAACTGCTCGTGGTGTCGAATGAAGCCACCGATCACCTAGGCGATGTCCTCCCAACCATTGGAACCAACTGCGATAGCGAATTTGCAGCCTCTGGGGTATAAACGGCTTCTGATGGCGGTACGCGCGGACACGCACCGACGCTCGCGCTCCAATGCCTGCCGGCGTTGGACGGCGACCTGCGCATTCGCGCTGGCCCTGCTCCTCGCGCCCTCCGCGACCCACGCCAGCTACGATCCCTACGTCGCCGTGGTGATGTGCGAAGACACCTACGCCGCCGACTGGTTGCAGGCGCAGATGTCCTCCCAGGCCTTCGTCGGCATCGCGGGTCTCGTCGGAGTGCCCTACGCGACGATCACCGTCCAGGAGCTCCTCGACGGGGATCCGAGCGCGTATACGAGCATCTGGATCTCGCGCTGCGGCTGGGTGGCTCCCGAGCGCTACGACGCGCTGCTCGCCGCGCTCTCCGCCTACCTGGCGCAGGGCGGCTCCCTGCTCATGGACGGCCCCCTCGGCACCTCGTACCAGGACGCGATGGGCGAGAACGTCTGGCGCGGCGCGGCCGCGCTCGGCCCGGCCCTCAACGTCGCGCTGGACAATTGGCACGAGCTCTCCACCTATCGGGTGCGGATGACGAGCGGCGCTCATCCCGTGCATACCCGAGTTGGGCTCGCCCAGGGCACCACGCTCACGCAGGGAGCGGCCGCCGGGACCGAGGTGATAGAGATCGCCGATCCCGCCGCGCCGGGGTCGGCCGTGCTGCTCGAGCTGGTCTCGCCCAACCAGACGGTGACCTTCCCCTATCTGAGCACTACCACCTCTTCCGGCGGCAAGGTCATCGTGATCTCGGGCTACGGCACCTGGATGGGCGCCGCGAGCGTCTTTCGCAACTTCGGGGCCGCACCGCTCGGCTTCGACGACAACCTGCTCCTGCCCTACATGGTCGAGGCCATCCAGTGGCTCATCGCTCCCGACGAGCCCGTCGTGGGTCTGCAGCTCTCGCACGCAGGCATGACGGCGATCGGTCGGGTCGACGACGACGAGTCGGAGCGCCCCGGTCTCCAGGATCGGACGCTCGATTTCCTCCTCGAGCTCGCCGAGACCACCGGAGTCGATGCGGCGCTCGCGATCGTCACGAGCCGGGCCAACTCCGGCGGCAACTGGAGTCTCTTCGGGGGGCCGAAGGGCGCGCAGCTCGAGAAGCTCGGCGGGCTCATGGGCTCGCACTCCCACATCCACGACTACGACATGAGCGTGAACCTGACAGACGCCCAGTTCGCTGCGGAGGTCGGCCCGTCCCTCGATATCGTCGAGGCCGAGCTCGCGCCGATCCGCGCAATCACTCCGCCGCGCGTCTTCATCAATCCCGGCAGCACGATCCGCAACGAAGACTACTCGCTCGTCTTTGCCGAATCGGATCTCTACTTCACGCATGGCTACGAGCAGGCCCTGAACTACGCGAGCGGCGTGATGGGCTTCGCGCTTGATCCCGGCGTGGCACCGAAACCCGTCGTCGTGAATGCGCCCGTTCCCGACTTCCAGTGGCTCTACCTGGTGGATCCCAGCTGGGTCTGGTCGCCCGCCGAGGTGGCCAGCCTCCAGACGCAGATCCTGGGCTGGTTCCAGAACAGCCTCGGACGGGGCGCCCTCTACAACGAGATGTGGCACGATTACGGGATTGGAGGCGATCCTCCGGCGCAGTTCCCCGGCGAGACCGCGCAGCCCCTCTACGACGCCCACCTAGCCTTCTTCGCGGACAACGAGGTCTACGCGCCGAGCGTGGCCGAGCTGATCCACAAGCTCCACGCCGCGCGCAACACGTATTTCAGCTCGTCGATCGACGTGCCGACCGGTGACCTGATCGTGACGCTCGACCTCTCGGCGCTCTCCACCGAGCAGCGAGCCGCGCTGTCGGGCATGGGCCTGCGCACCTCCTCGGGTACAACCCCTATCGAGTCCGTGACGATCGACGGCGCTGCGCACTTCGCCTTCACGGGCAATACCGTCGTGCTGCCGCCGGCGAGCGCTGCGAGCATGTCGGTCCGGCTGCAGCTCGGAGGCGGCGCCACAGGGCCCGAGCCGCGGCTCGAGTTCATCTCGAAGCCGTACGCCGAATTCACGACCGGCTCGGACGGGGCAATCGTCGAGCTCGCTCGGCCTGAGGAGACGACGAAGCTCTGTGTCCGGGCCGCGGCCGAGTTCATCGTGCTCGGTGCGGCCTCGCAGACGCGCGATGCCCCCGACCGGCTCTGCGCCCAGACCGCCCACAGCTCGCATCAGCGCAAGCCGCGGGTCGTTCGCCTGGACAACGCGCACGGTCTGCTTCTGCTCAACGCGGATCGCACCGTCGAGCTCGCGCGCGTCGAGGACCGGAACGCGAGCCTGCTGCTCGGTGGCGGGAGCGTGGCCGGGAACGTCGAGTTCGAGGCCCAGGTCGCGCCGCTCGGGGTCAGCCTGGACGGAGCTCCCGCAGCGACCACGCCCACCGCCGACGGCTTCGCGGTGACCCTCCCGGCGGGCGCCGGGCCACTGCTCGAGCTCGTCTACGACCTCGCCGATACCGCGGAGTCGGTGAAGCCGAAGCAGCTCCTCGTCTACCGCGGCCGGCCCTCGGCGATCAACGGCGCGACCTCCCTGGCCGCCGCGATTGCCGAGCTCGCGCAGTACGAGATCGTGATCCTGGGCGACGGACTCCAGGATCCCGCCCACCCGGATCACGCCGACACCGTGCAGATCGCGGCGGCGCTACGCGACGCGGGCAGCACGGTCTTTGGCACCGTGCCGGTCGGGGTCTCCACGGGGAACCTCCCGCTCGACGAGATCCGGCAGCGACTCGACGACTGGAACGACACGAACGTCCGCGGAGTCCTGCTCGACCAGTTCGGCTACGAGTTCCTGACCACGCGCGACCGGCAGAACGCCATCGTCGACCATGCCCACTCTCAGTCACTGCTCGTGGCTGTCAGTGCCGAGGATCCCGCCGACGCATTCGACGATGGGATCGACCCCAGCTTCAATCCCGATGGCGAGCCGACCCGGCTCCGGAGCTTCGACTTCTACCTATGGGAGGGCCACCAGTTCCGCCAGGGCGCCTTCGAGGCTGGCGCGGCGTGGCGATCCAAGGCGAACGCCCTGGCGTGGCTCCAGTCCTCCGTGGGCTTCAAGATCCTGTCGGTGACGACGACCGACGTGGATGATCTGGGGGCCTTCGATCCCGACGCCTTCTTCTACGCCTGGCACTCGGCGGTGCTCTACGGTCACGAGGCCACGGGCTGGGGCGAGTTCGCATACTCGGCTACGGGCGCGTCGCTCGATCAGGCCCCGCTGCGAACGCGTCCGACCCTGAATCTCGGCGACTCCTTCGGCGGCTCGGTGATCGCCTCACCGCCTCTCTACCAGCGGTCTACCGAACTGGGCTGGGTCTACGTGAACACGTCGACCCACGCGTTCGGCTTCACGCTTCAGTTCCAGCAGCAGGCCAGCCGCGACTGCGGCGTCGGAGTTTACGACCCAGCGCAGCTGCCGTCCTTCCTGCTGCTCGTGCTGGCACTCGTCTGCACCCGGAGGTGGAGCGCTTCTTCGCGGACATGACGTCTCCGCCCAGGGGCGAAGCCCCGTGACAAAGAAGGGAGTGGAGTCTGGGGCTGCACTCCCTTCTTTGTTTTACGGGGTGACCCCAACGACGCGAAGTTGGAACCAGTTTTCCGCCTTCATTGAAGAGTGGGACACGCTACGGATGGCAGGATGATGAGCTTCGGCGACTGCAATCTATACACAGCTAGGCGTGCGGATACGGCTACGGCGGATGCCTCAAAGCGACTCGTGCTGTCGAGTCCTGTGCTATTTGTCACTCCCACCATGAAACGCGAGACATACGACCAAAAGCTTGGCGGGGAAGACCGCATCGTGACCCGCAAGCGCGGGGTGTGGCTACTCAACAATCCGTCGACCAACAAAGGGCTGGCCTACACGAAGGCGGAACGCAGGCAGCTTGGCCTCAATGGTTTGCTGCCGGACCAGGTGCTCGAAATCGAGCAACAGGTCGAGCTAGAGCTTGAGCACATCCGTGCGAAGTCGACTGACCTCGAGAAGTACATCGGGCTCACGAGACTGCAAGACCTAAACGAGGTGCTCTTCTACCGCGTGCTGGTCGAGAACCTGCCGGAGCTACTCCCCATCGTTTATACGCCGACCGTCGGCTTGGCCTGCCAGCAATTCAGTCACATTCTTCGATCAGCACGCGGCATCTGGATCACCCCGAGCAACATCGAGCACGTGCACGAGGTCCTAGAGAGCGCCCCGTTCGGCGATATTCGGTTGCTCGTAGTCACGGACAACGAGCGCATCCTGGGGCTGGGCGACCTCGGCGCCGGCGGGATGGGGATTCCGGTCGGCAAGCTAGCGCTCTACGTGGCGGGCGCCGGCATTCATCCGTCCAAGTGCCTCCCGGTGAGTCTCGACGTGGGCACGAACAACCAGGAGCTGCTGGACGACCCCCTCTACAACGGCTACCGAGGGCCCAGGCTGACAGGTCAGGCGTACTTCGATTTCGTCGAGCGCTTCGTGCAGGCGGTGCGTGACGTGTTTCCCCGCGCCATCATCCAGTGGGAAGACTTCGCCAAAACGCATTCGTTCACTCTGCTCGAGCGCTACCGGAAGCGAGTCCCTAGCTTCAACGACGACATCCAGGGCACCGCCGCGGTGACGCTAGGCGGGATCTTTGCGGCACTTCGGATCACCGGGCAGGCGATTCGTAACCAGCGGATACTCTTCATCGGAGCGGGGGGCGCGTGCATTGGCATTGCACGATTGACGTCGGCTGCCATGCGCCGGGCGGGAGCCACCGACCGTGAGATCGAGCGCTCCATTGCCGCGATCGACTCGCGAGGTCTGCTGCACGCCAGGCGCGAGATCAGGGAGCCCTTCAAACGCGAGTTCGCGCTCAGCACGGAGAGCCTCGACCACTACGGGCTCGCCCAGAGCCTCGATGCAAACCCAGTGGAGATGATTCGGGTGTTCAAGCCGACCGTCCTCGTGGGCGCGACGGCCCAGCCGGGTGCCTTCACCCGCGAGATGATCGAGGAGATGGCAAAGCACGTGGACCGACCCGTCATCCTACCACTCTCCAACCCGACCTCGAAGTCGGAGTGCACTCCGAAAGAGGCCCTCGAATGGAGCGGCGGCCGGGCGCTGGTGGCCACGGGTAGCCCCTTCGACGATGTGACCTACGAGGGTAAGCGTCATGTGATCGGGCAGAGCAACAACGTGTTCATCTTCCCCGGCGTTGGACTAGGAGCCATCGTCTCGAACACCCGTGAAATCAACGACGAAATGTTCTTGACCGCTGCGGAGACCCTGGCCAGTTGCGTCAGCGAAGAGCGCCTGACTCTGGGCGCCATCTTCCCGAGTGTGGATGATCTACGCCGAGTGAGCTTCCGCATTGCGTGTGCAATCGTGCGCTCGGTACGTGACGCGCATCTCGGGCGAGTGATCCCTGACGACGAGATCGAGGCGACTGCCCGCAGCGCGATGTGGCACCCGAGCTACATCCCGATCCTCGCCCAGAGCTAGCCGGCCCAGATCTCAGTAGCGAAACCCCAGTGTCCTGATCTTGGCTGACGGGAGCATCGGCAGCTCATAAGCAGCCCACGGCCTCGCACGGTGCAGGCGGGTGACACATATTTGCCACAGCCCACCGAGGGATTCCGACCGACATCAGAATCCCTTGATTTCGCGTTGACCCCAACGATGCGAAGTTGGAACCAATTTTTCGCCTTCATTGAAGAGTGGGACGAGCTTCGGATGGCAGCATGAGGAGCTTCGACGACGGCAATCCATGCACAGCTGCGCGTGCTGCGCGGGGCTAAAGCGGTTGCCGCGCTCGACTCGCGCATGTCGAGCTGTCGCCAAGGCACGCAGAGGTCCGAGCTTTGTCCGCGGGGTCACCTTCGCGATCATCGCGGATCACATCTCGCGACCGACAACATCTTCAGGGAGGACACCTCAGTCAGAGGGTCCGCGTCCGACCCGTCCTGCGAGGGTCGTCCAGTCTAGGGTGCGAGTTCTTCGATGCGTGCGACGAGAGCTAAGAACGACTGTGTAAAGTCTCCCTCCCCGCAGCAAGACGTCCACGTTTGAGATTCGTCGTCGACCTTCAACCCCGTGAACAGACACGCGTCGCAGCCTCCACCGCCTTCGGTGCAGAAGCCCTGGCCGTCCAAGTCCGGCGGAGTCGGGACCGCAGCGATCAGCGGTTGAAGGGAGTCTACGTCGTCAACACTGAGCGGCGAGGGCCCGAACGCCTGTTCGACTAAACCATCCGCCTCGATGAGGCGGATGCCCTCGATGCTTGCGGCTCCCTGCGCTCCGCGCACGACGGTGGCGTCGATGACCATCTGATCCTTCCAGTTGGGGACGCATTCAGTGCTTTCCCGCTGGCTCAACTCTATTTGTTGGAAATCGTCCGATGCAAAAGAGCGTTCGGTCGCAATCCCACCACCGCCCGACCCCTCAGGATCACTGCACCCGACCATCGGTATGACGCCGAGGGCCAGCAACCAAACATGGCCAACTAAGTATCGCATGACAACCTCTCACCCTGACCCGGCTGCGGGTCGGCTCACATAGAGCAAACTAAGTTCAACGACCGTGCCGGTCTAGACGCATTTCTTACCTGGTCACTCCTGTGCCTCCGCGGAACCCCGTCTGCCGCACATCGTTGATGTTTGCGCACGTGGGGTCAAACTGGCCTAGCCCGATGCTTCACCTGCTGTACGCCCTGCTCTCGACCGCCAGATCGAGCCTTAAGCCGCAGCGCGAGCTCGCTCTGAAGACCCTCGCCTCGCGCCAACAGCTGGCCATGATGGCCCAATCGACTTCTCACCGCGCAATTCATCCATGAATTGAGGGATGGGATCGTTGCGGGTTCATCCGAGGCTCGATTGCATGGGTCAAGCCTCCATGGCTGGACTGCTCTGATTGCGACGGAAAAAGCCCGGCCGAGACCACATCATGATCTCGCTCGTGCTACAATCTCTGCGATGACTGACGCGGCAAAGAAGCTTCTCGAAGCGGCCAGCGGCCTGCCCGAGGACGAACGGTTGGAGCTCGCGTCTGAGCTCATTGCCAGCGTAGACGGGCCACCGGACGGCGACTGGGAGTCTGCATGGCTCGCGGAACTCGATCGTCGCGTGGAAGCCGCTCGTGACAAGGGCGAACCCGCCCCTGAGTGGAGCGAAGTCCGAGCGCGTGTGCTGAGCCAACTCGGGCGATGAAGCGAACTCTTCGCGTCTTGCCCGACGCGGAAGCCGAGCTTCAGTCGGCAGCGATGTGGTACGAGAAGAAGCGCCGCGGCCTGGGCATCGAGTTTGTTGCCGTCGTCGATAGAGCTTTCCAATCCGTTCTCGAGAATCCCGAAGCCTGTCCGGTCTGGCGACCTGATCGACCGTATCGACAACGCTTACTCAAGCGATTCCCTTACGTCGTTTTTTCCAAGTTGACGCGGCAACCGTCGAAATCGTTGCAGTGGCGCACGCGAAGCGACGCCCTGGTTATTGGCTAAATCGTCAGCCTTAGGACGCGTTGCCGTGCTATCAGGCGTCCAAAGAAAATGCCCGGCTGAAGCCGGGCAATGGCGGTGACCCCAAGTACCTGGAGTTGGAACGAATTGTACGCCTTTATTGAAGAGTGGGAGGGACTCCGAAGATTCCCGGGCTGAACTTGGCAAGGGTGCAAGGGTTCCTTTACTTGACCTGGAACTCGCTGCGCCACTACTGCGAGACCGGCAAGACGCTGCCGGGTCAACTCGACGTCAAGAGTCTGAACGGCTGACGGGATACCTAGAATGGGAAGCGAGGATCGACTCATCGAGCTCCTGGTG
>JABDJF010000026.1 GCA_013002645.1 Myxococcales bacterium | reverse complement strand
CGTGGCCAGCGCCGCGAGGACGGTAGACTTGCCCACCCCTCCCTTGCCGGTGAAGAACTGAACCTGCCGCGTGAGGGGCTCCGCGATGGGCGCGTGCACCTTGGGGACCTAGCAGGATCGAAACGTGATATCGAGGCACGTATCTTCATGAAAACGTGGATTCAAGCGTCGCGACCGCTCGCCCACATCAACATCGCGGTGCCCTTGATCCTGGGGCAGGCGGCCGCTTGGCATGTCACGGGGCGATTCAGCTGGTGGTGGCTGGCTGCCGCATTGCTCTGGGGCGCGTTGGATCATTGGTTCGTGGTCTTCGCGAACGACTTTGCGGACCAGGAGGCCGACAGCGGCCAACGCACCCTGCTCTCCGGGGGCTCGGGGGTGATCCCCGAGGGCAAGTTGACCGCACGGCAGGTCGAACGCGCTGCACAGTCCGCCGCGCTGCTGCTCCTGCTCTATTCCTCTGGCCTCGTCTTCCTAGGGCGCGGCTTGACACCGCTCTATGCGCTCGCGGCGTTGCTGCTGATGTGGCTCTACAGCTTCAAGCCGGTTCGGTTGAGCTACCGCGGTGGAGGCGAGTTGCTCCAGGGGATCGGGGTCGGTATCGGCCTTCCTTCGCTCGGGTACTATCTCCAGACTGAAATCGCTTTCGCGCCGGGCTGGGTAATCGGTCCTGCGACGCTCCTTGGGGTCTGTAGCAACGTGCTCACCGCCCTTCCCGACGTCGAGGACGATGCGAAGGCCGAAAAACGGACCTGGCCGGTTCGGCAGGGGATGCGGTCCGCGCGGCGTTTTGCCTCCGCCGGGATCGCGTTTGCCGCCCTTGCGATCTTCCTTTGGACTCCTTCGGTTCCGATCCCGGCGAAAGCCGCGTTGTCGGTCGCGCCGCTTCTACCCCTCCTGGCTGGCGCTCGCGCCGTAGAGCCTTTTCGGGCCGCTTGGTGGTCGAGCATCGCGCTCAACCTCCTGGTCGGGTTCTGGGTGCTCGCGATGCTGCTGGCGGCCTAGCTGCTCAGGCCGAGCGAAGCGGCAAGCTCTTCGCGAAGCGCATCGAAATCGCGACCGGCATCGGCCTGGGCGTCGATCCTCCACGCGTCGACGGGAACGCAATTTCTTTCAGCGAGGAGTCGATAGAGCGAAAGCTCTTCTTCGGGTTCACGCGAAAACGGAAACGGATTTCGCGCAGAGTCGTCGGCAAGCTTCGGGTACCAGTCATCGTCTGCCTGGATCAGAGTCAGAATGTCCCGACCGCGGTTTTCGGTTCGACGGAGGAAGTCGATGCCGAACGGCTCGACCCCCTCACGCGCCTCGAGGTCGCGGCGAACCCAGCGCGCCCAGTCGAAGCCGTACATGAAGTCGTGCACGTACCGAAATCGAATCACCGACTGCTGACCGTACAGGGTCATCAAGCCGACCGTGATGCGCGTGACTTCCTCGAGATAGATCGCGTAATCGGGAGCGGCCGATGCGTCGCGGTGAATCGACGCGAGATAAAAATCGAAGTCCCAGAAAAGATTCTCGGGAAAGCTGCGAAGCTGTGCCTCGGCGAATGCGGTGGCCGCAGACGCAAGGTGTGGCAACTGCTGTGCGTTGGCGAGGGCGGATACGAGCTCGGTTGGAGAGCTTGCGACCTTGCGAGCCGGGTCGAGGCTCAATGGTCCAAACGGGGTTCGTTGAATCCTAGCCTCGATCTCGAGCAGTGGGGAGATCGTTTCGTCTATCGCGCGAGCCGTCATGTCCATCCAAGTCGTAGCCACAGGATCAAGGCGGCCACCAGCGTACTATGCCAAATTGCGCGGTGAAGGAAACGTTTGTACTGGCTCTGCGCCGGAAATGCGTTGGTGACGGCGTCATTGCTCACCTTTCGCATCGCCGCGAAGTTCCAGACGACGATCGCCACGGCGGGCGCGACCGACCAGAGCGGCAGCCACTGTGGTTTGGCCAAGGAAGCGCCGAGCCACACCGCGGCCCCAAGCAAGACGCAGGCTTCGGTGAGCCTGCGCGCAATGCTGTTCCCAAAGACGGATGCGAAGGTGCGCTTTCCTCCAGCGCGATCGCTCTCTTCGTCCGACAGGCCGCTTGCGACGCCGCTCCCGAGGCTCAGCAGCGAAAACCCGGCAACCCAGAGCCAGACGCTCGACGTGAGGGCGCCCGACTGCAGGTAGGCGTTGTACAGGGGAAGCGCCATTCCGACGCCGAACATCTCCAGAAGCTCACCTCCGCCCCGGTAGTTCAAGCGAAGCGGCGGCAGGGTGTACGCCACGAAGACCAGCATGCTCAGAAGCCCCGCTTCGAATGCAAGCGGCCGTCGGAGCGCCAGCTCGGCACCCG
The DNA here is from genome assembly GCA_013002645.1 of Myxococcales bacterium. Taxonomy (GTDB): domain Bacteria; phylum Myxococcota_A; class Polyangia; order Polyangiales; family Houyiibacteriaceae; genus SG8-38. Next base: position 732 of record JABDJF010000026.1, on the reverse strand, counting down.
CGGCGACGAGGAGTGTGGCACCGCCGAAGAATAGGCCCGCGACGCCGACCGCCCGCGCATCGAGAATGCCGTCGGGGATGGTTTTGGGGGAGCAGCCGTCGGGAAACATCCTTCGCTTGATCGCGTCGACTTCGCGGTCGCCCCAGTCGTTGAGCAAGACGATGAAGCCGATCCCGAGCACGGTGAAGCCGAGCCCCCAGCCAAGCGCCCGCAAGTCGAGCGCAGCCGACTGAGTTGCGCCGATGAGCTGCCCAAAAAGCGCTGGCACGAAGAGCTTGGGCCAGCTCGCAGGCTTGAGCGCGTAGAGCCATCGCGCGAAAGCCGAACCGTGAAGATCGCCGCCTGTGAGCGAAGCCTTCATCAGCGCTCCGGGGAATCCACGAGCTTCGCTGGCCCTGGCGCCTTGCTGTCGATGTGTTTGGCTCGTGCTTCCCACTTGGCGCGGGCCATCGCGCGCATGTCCTGGACCGAGTCCATCTCGTCGACAATCTCGAGGCCGATCAGCGTCTCGAGAACGTCTTCCATCGTCACCACGCCATCGACACCACCGTACTCATCGACCACGACGGCGATGTGCTCTCGGTGGTCGAGAAGCTTTTCGAAGAGCGTTGGCAGCGCAAGGGTGTCGGGGACCATCAAAGCCTCTCGGGCGAAGCGACGAATCGGGATGTCCAGCTCGTCGCGCGCTGCGCGCAGAAAGAGCTGATCTTTCAAGACGTATCCGGTCATCTC
>JABDJF010000008.1 GCA_013002645.1 Myxococcales bacterium | reverse complement strand
CTCTTTCAACAGTCTTGGCAGAGATGCTGATCGGCGAGCCGTTGTTTCAAGGCGAGAGTGAGCTCAACGTCTTGCTCCAGATTCGAGATGCAGACCTTCGCGTGCTGGCTCGGTGCGAACGCCGCATCCCTCAAGACATTCGCGCGCTCGTGCTTCGAGGGCTCCAACGCGATCCGAAAGAGCGCCCGACGGCCGGTGCCTTTTCTGAAGCATGTGCTGAAGTCATGCGCCGCCGGGGGATGGGGCACGGGCCCGATCGCGTTGCTCGCCTGCTCTCGCAGCTGAACTTGATCGACGGAGACGCGCCGGACGTTCATCTTCCAGGCGCGGACGTGCCCTCTCTCATCGACAGCGACCTCATGCACCATCGCGGCCAGGAGCTCATCGGGCCGCAAGCGGTCACTTCGCCGACGATCTATCGGGTGCAGTTGCCCGACGGAAGCGTGATGGGACCGATGAGCTATCCCCGCCTCATTCAGCTGCTCACCACGGGGGTCATCGACAGCCGCAGCAGCAAGATATCGAAGGCCGACGGCACCTACATCGATCCGTCGAGCCTTCCCGAGCTCACCCGCTTCGTCACCTCGCCGGGCCTTCAGTGGAAGCTCGAGGAGCTCGCTCAGGCCGAGAAGCAGGGCCAGCTCCGCGCGGCAACACTCCTGCCGGTTTTCTACGACATCGTCTCGCGTCAGCAGACCGGTGTTCTTCATCTTTGGCAACGCAACCGGCGAAAGAAGATCTATTTCGTCGACGGTAGGCCGGAGTTCGTTGCGTCGACCGACAAATCGGAGCTTCTTGGAGAGTATCTGGTCGCGACGGGTCAATGCCTGCGAATGGAGATCGAAATGGCGTTGGCGCTCCTGCCCAAGCACGGTGGGCGTCTTGGCGATGCGCTGGTAGGCCTCGGGATTCTACGCCCGGTCGAGTTGTTCCGAGCGATTAGCGATCAGGTTCGAGGCCGTCTGATGGAGTCCTTTCGGTGGCGGCGGGGCGAGTGGGCTTTTGTTCGCGGTGCTCGGAGTCACGAGGAAACGTTCCCGATGGGGTTGGACCCGTACGAGCTCATTCGAGATGCCGCGAACGAAGCGCACCTCGAAGAGATAGAGTCCGTGCTCGATCCGCTGCGCGAGAGAGTGCTCGAACGGTGCGACGATGGGCCGCCACTACAGACTTTTCGGATGGACCGTCGCTGGGTGAGTGTGCTGGACTCCGTTTCCGGGGACACGACTCTCGGTGGAATCCTCGCACGACAGAGCGGTTCGGGGGCCGATCTGGAGCCGGCGTACCGAGCCCTGTATCTAGGGCTTGCGTGCCGGCTGGTTCGGACCAATGTGAGTCCTTCGCAGATGCCTTTCCGTGAATTGTTCAGCGCTTGAGTTCCCCGTGTCGTACGTCGAGTTAACCCATCCACACAGCACCCCAAGTGCCGTTCTCGTCGAGGTGCCGCACTCGGGCCTGCAGGTCCCTCCGGAAGTCGAATCTGAAATCCAGTCGACACCGCTCGCCGTGCTGCGCGACTCTGACATCTACGTCGATCAGTTGTTCCAACGAGCACCAAAGAGCGGCGCGACGCTCCTGGTGTCCCGCGTGTCGCGATACGTCGTCGATCTCAACCGCGGGCCCGACGAGGTCGACTCGGCTGCTGTGCCGAGGCATCCGAGAGGCCGTCACATCCCTGCGCGCGGCGTGGTGTGGCGCGCCAGGACGGATGGGACGCCCTTGTTACGGGCGCCCCTCAGCATCGAACAGTTCAGCAGAAGGCTCGAGCTCTATTACAACCCGTACCATCAAGCGCTTCGCGACGTTGCAGCGCAGATCCTGCAGCAGCACGGTCGAGTGCTGATTCTTGCCGCACACTCGATGCCCTCGTCGGGCCGTCGAACGATTGGTGGGGGCAGGGTTCGCCGAGCGGACGTCGTCCCTGGGACGCGCGGCCGCTCGACTGCCGATGGGCGTATCATCGACCTAATCGATTCTCATTTCCGTGAAGCGGGTCTGAGTGTGAAGCATGACGATCCGTATCGTGGTGGCTGGACGACATCGAGCTACGGAGCCCCGAAGCGTGGACAGCACGCCGTTCAGCTCGAGTTGAACCGGGCGCTCTACGTCGACGAACGCACCAGCGAAATCAAAAAAGCAGACTTCGCGCGGCTCCAAGGAGTGCTCGAGCAGCTCGTCCACGAGCTCGGCGAACTATTGCGGGACTCCGGTCAGTTCGCGACCGGCTGATCGACCACACCCGATTCGCTCGAGCGAACCTCCAGCCGATACCGGCTGTTTGCCGTCTGTAGGTAGTAGGTGTCCTGCCCGCACAGCTCGAGCACACGCTTCACAGGAGTGGTGACGTACTCGTGCAGGCCATCAGCAAACTCGATCACCACGACCGAGCCCTTGCGCGGAGGCCTCAGCAGACGTCCGACGACGGCGCGACCCGACTTGCGGCCTACTTTGCGAAGGACGACTTCCACGCCCCGAAACTAGCATGATTGGCCTCCCGGGCAAAGTAGGCACGGAAAAATCCAGCGTTTTTGCGCATCCGCGAGAATTGCGCCTCAAGCGCAAAGCTCGCGCAGCCTGCCGCGGCGGTTCGGCTGCCGCATGTGGCGAAACGCCGCAGCAGAAGCGGGAAGGTCGAGGTTTTTGCCTCGCTTCTTCTGCGTTCGCATTCGGCATGGTTACTGCATTGGGGGGCGAGCATGTCGATCGCTCTCACGGCAACGGCTCTGGACCGATACCGCGCTTCACTCAAGCGGGTCGAGATCCTCGACGCTGAAACCGAACGCGAGCTTGCGCAGAGTTGGACAGACGGCAACGAAGCGGCAGGCATTCTACTGATCGAATCGAGCCTGCCTTTCGTCATCGCGATCGCGCGCGAGTACCGGCGCTGGGGCGTCCCGCTGGAGGATCTGGTTCAGCAAGGTAATCTCGGTCTACTGAAGGCGGCATCGAAGTTCGATCCAGAAAAGAAATGTCGGCTCATTACCTACGCGGCCTATTGGATCCGGGCCGAGATTCGCGACTACGTCGTCCGCTCATACCGGATCGTCCGGCTGGGAACGACGCGGACGGAGCGGCGCGCGATGCGCGCGTTCAGGCGGAAGTCGGTCGAGTCTCCGCAGGCGCTGGCTGAAGAAAGCGGGATGCCGCTCACACGTGCAAAACAGCTTTGGCCTCTGCTGGCTCGGGGCGACCTTTCTCTCGACGCAAGCGTGACCGATGCGCCCACCGCCATGGAGCGCATGAGCTACAAGCAGCCGACTCCGGAAGAGTCTGTTGCCCGGTCCGAAGCTGTTCACCACGTCCGCGCGGCCCTCGACTCCGCCATGCAGAGCTTGACCGATCGCGAGCAGCGGATCGTCGAAGCGCGCATCCTCTCCGACGAGCCGTGCACCCTGGAAGCCCTTGGACGGGAAATGGGCGTCAGCAAAGAGCGAGTACGCCAACTCGAGGTCAGGGCCCGCGAAAAGCTGCGCGAACGCCTGGAACATCTGCGACCCGCTGCTTGAGCAGACTTGCAACTCGCTTGACTCCGCGGAGCATCAGACGCATTTTCCGGCTCGTATGCTCGGCGTCCGCGTTGGTTATTCCTTTCTTCCGTTCCTTGTGACGGCCCTTTGCGTGTCGAGCCTCCCCGGCTGCAAGCGTGACCTCGGCGAGTGCAACCTCGACGGACAGACCCCCGACGGGCGCCCCATCGATGGCCCAGCCGCGTTCGACATCGCGTACCGCGAGACCGACGGCCTCCCCATGTACGAGGGGCAAGCGATCGTCCAGTCCACCTGTGGCGATGGCGCCTTCTGTCATGCGCCGGCTGCGGTTGGAGGAGACCGCTTCGGGACCCCCGCCGGACTGAACTTCGATGTGGACCTCGCTTGCATCGACGCGTCACAGGATCCGACCTGCGCCCAGCCGATCGAAAGCTGCGAGGGCGGCCAAACCGGGACGCCCTACTGTGAGCGCCTGGCGGGCCTCCGCAACAACCAGAATCAAGTTCGAAACTGGGCGGAGGGCATGGTCCAGGAAATCCGTTCGGGCGCGATGCCTCCCGGCGCAGCCGGTCGAAGCGTCCGAAACACCATTCCATGGGTTCGAAATTCCGACGGAGGACAGCTGCCATCGATCGACTCCGGAGAAGGGCAGGAGATCGTTCGCAACTGGCTCGCGTGTCAGGCACCTGCGATCGCCCGGACGGAGACCCCGCCTTCCGCGGCGCTCGAGCTCGAGCCCTGTGCAAGCGTCGATGAAGAGATCTGTGTGTATAGCGGGCCGGGCGACCTTCCCGATCCGACTTGGAGCGATATCTACTTCGGAATCATGTTCACCGAGTGCGTCATCTGCCACGGGCCGAGCAACGACAACACGGACCAAAACCCGAATAACCCTCTCGACGGGAACATCCCTGGTGGCGCTAGCCCCGCCGGGCTTGCCGCGCTGAATCTAGCCGGCGCCGATACGGCAGACACGACGAACTGGCCGGCCGAATCCTGGTCGGCGGTCGTCAACGCGCTGGCCGCCGATCCCGGTGAGTGCGCAGGGCAGGGTACGCTCGTGATTCCCTTCGATCCGGACGGATCCATCATGATTCAGAAGATGCGCAACGTGCAGACCTGTGGCGACCGGATGCCGCTTGGTAGCTCGATCAGCGAAGCCCGCATTCTGGTCGTCGAAGAATGGATCAACC
>JABDJF010000007.1 GCA_013002645.1 Myxococcales bacterium | reverse complement strand
GGTTCTGACGATTCGCCTCGGCGCGATCGGCATGGGCCAGCCTATCGGCTTTGGCTTCCAAATAGGCATGCCAACCGCCCTCGTAGCTGTACACCCTGCCCTGGTCGATCTCGAGCGTCCGGTTCACCACCCGGTCGAGAACGTAGCGATCATGCGTGATCAGAAGGAGCGCGCCGCGGTACTGCTCACGCAGGTACGTTTCCAGCCATTCCATCGTGTCCGCGTCGAGGTGATTGGTCGGCTCATCGAGAATGGCCAAGGTGGGTTCTTCGACTAATAGACGCGAGAGAGCGACGCGCCTCCGCTCCCCGCCGCTCATCTCATCGACGCTGCGGTTGATTTCGCGAAGGCCGAGCTGCTGGAGAAGCACGTCGACGCGAAGGCCGTTGTCCCAGCCTCCGAGCCGCTCGACCTCTTGCGCAGCGGCAGCCTGTGGCTCGGTGTAAGCCTCCCATCCGGCCTGCTGTGCGGCGATGCGATGGCTTAGCTCCTCGTGTCGCTCGAACGCCTCGGCCCAAGCGCCAAGCCCTCCGAGCACGACGTCTCGGGCATTGCGGCCCGGGGGCAAATCGGGTTCCTGCGACAAGTAGCGAATGGTCGCTTCGCGCCGGCGTGCGACCCGCCCGGCGTCAGGCTGCTCTTCACCTACCAAGATGCGCGCCAAGGTCGACTTTCCAGAGCCGTTGTTCCCCACCAGCCCCAGCCGCTCCCCTTCGTGAACCGAAAGATCCACGCCATCGAGAAGTCGCGTCTCTCCGTATGCTTTGCGGAGGCCTTCCGCCACCAAGATCGGCACGTGGGACAGTTCCTCAGGGGTTGGTGAATAGGCCGTCTCCAAAGCTCGCGGAGACGGGGACGCACCATACGCTGATGCCGTCGAGGTCGTCGAATGTCCGGTCCTCTGGGAGCTGCGCGTAGACGGGCTCGGAACCGTCGTAGCCGCCGATGCGGCGCAGATCTTCTTCGCTCATCGAAAATCCGCCGGTGTAGTCACCACCAAGGCCGCCGTAGAACCGGACGTCGATGCCGGTGCCATCGTAGACGAAATCGTCGACCCGTACGGTGCAGTCGTCGATGATCACGGCCGTGCCCGAAACCTGATGTGCGAAGGTCTGAAGCTCGGCAACCTGTCCGATCTTGCTGTGGGTGGCGTCGCATTGGCGAAGCCCACCGGTCCCGCCTCCTCCGCCGGTGCCGCCCGTATCCCCTTCGTTGGCGAGCACGAAGGCCACCAGGTCGACGAGCTCTTCATCGCTGAGACGGTCTTCGGCCCAAAACGGCATTCGGCCGCCCGTGAGCCCCTCGTAGACGGCACTGTTCCCCGCACCGCTGGTCCTGACTCGGCGCCCAATCGTGTCGGCGTCTAGAAGGGAGCCCACGAGCACGGGCGCGCGTTCGGTCCCCGTGGCGTTGACGCCATGACAGACGACACAAGACGCGTTGAACAAGGCTTGGCCCGCCATTTCGTCGCCGCCACCGAGCTCCGATGGCGGGCTCACGATTTGGTAGCTCAGCGCCGGCGCCGGCGAGTCCCCGGCCGCTTCGCTCAGGTACTCGAGCAGGGCGAGCCATCGCGGGTCATCGTCACTGAACGCTGTGGCCGCCATCCATTCGACGCGGCAGCTATTGACGGCATCGAGCAAGAAAGGAAGCTGGCCATTCTTGAAGGACGGTCGATTGACCGCATCCCCGATAGGATGGCCGGGGCGGCGAATCCCATCGGGCGCGGGCTCCTCGATCGCGTGGCAGCTTGCGCAGGCGAAGGTGTTTCCATCAGCGTGAGGCTCGAGGTAGAGTGTTTCGCCCGACGGCGCGCCACCGCCGGCACCTCCGGCACCACCGGCACCGCTCGTCCCCGAGTCGCTGCAGCCCAGACAACCGATAACGCCAAGCAGCGCCATTTCCAAAGCAAGTCGTTTCATGAAGCTACCGTAACCGCGATCTCGCTTCACCCGCAAGGCGGTTGAACTGGCTCACCATGGGTTGACGACGACGCGGGTGTTCGGCACGCTCGCGTCACAATTCGCAAAGGAGTCGGTCATGAAACCTAGCTTAGTCATTATCAGCGCATTTGCCCTCGCACTGGGCTGCGGAGAGAGCTCTACAACAAACCGGGAGCCCGAAGAAGTCATTGTCGATGCGTTCAACGTGGCGCTGGCCGGGTCCTTCATTCCCTACGAGACGGAGCGACGAACGCCGATTGCAGAGGCGATCGCCGCGCACGACGCCGACGTCCTCTGCCTGCAAGAGGTGTGGACGCAAGCAGACAAGGAGCTCATCCGCGACACCGCGGCCCAGGCGTTTCCGTTCTCCGCATTGTTTGAGAACGACCTCGACACGCCCGTGGACGACCCGACGGACCAGCAGGGAGAGATTCCACCGGCGCCGGCCACTGTGCCTTGTCCGAACGTATCTTTCGATGGGGAAGAGCTGACGATCAAAGAGCAAATGGACGTCGCGATCGACTGCGTGCGGGACAACTGCTCGACGATCCCGGATAGCGACGAGGGTCGCACCACCAGTTCGGCGTGTGCCTCTTCCAACTGCTCGATCGCGGTTGCGCCGCTCCTGTTCGGAGTCGATCCTCAACACCAGCGCTGCTATGCCTGTGTGATCCCGCAGCTTCCGACGGCGACGTTCGCCGAGATGCGCGCGACCTGTCCGACGGTGGTCAACCAAGATCTCGCCTTTGATGGGCAGAACGGTGTGATGATTCTTTCACGCCATCCGCTCGAGAACACCGAGAACTGGGTCATCCCGGGGACCTGGAATCGCCGCAGCATCCTGAAAGCCACCGTCGAGCTGCCAAACGGGGCGGAGCTCGATACGTATTGCAATCACTTGACGCCGATTTTCAGCGTCCCGCCGAACAGCATCAACACCTTCCCTTACACGGGGCAGTACGGTGAAGGGTTGAAGGGGCCTGGAGGCTGGCAGGCGGAGCAGGAGCTCCAGGCGCAGAAGCTCATCGACTACGTCGCCTCGGAGAGCAACAACCGCCCCGCGGTGATCCTCGGTGACATGAATGCCGGCCTCGCGTTCCCGGCGGACGACATCGTTGGCGAAGGTGAGGAAACATTCACCATTCTCGAGGCGGCCTACACGCCTGCCTATACGACGGACTACACGCCGCTCTGCACGTTTTGCAGCAGCAATCCGGTGACCGACACGGAGTCATCCGTGTGGATCGACCACATCTTCCTCTACAACTTGCCGCAAAGCTCGGTGAAAGAGACAGCGCGCATCTTCGACCAAGACGTCGTCCCCGTGGAAGGCGACATGCTGGTGCCGCTCTCCGACCACTTCGGAATCCGCTCCGTGATCACGGTGCCCTAGGGCCTCACGTGAAGATGCGAAGCGCAACTGCGATCTGAGCGCCGAAGCCGACCAAGTATGCAACGGTTCGGATCCCTGGCAGGCCGAAGGTGATGGCTGGGAAGTGGATGAGACGTGCCCAGAAATACACTTGGGTCGCGGCCAAGATGCCGGGCTCGTCGCCCTTGCCCATGGCGAACGCCACGAGGACCAAGGTTGCAAAGACCACGAGATTTTCGACGGCGTTGTAGTGGCCGCGCTTCGCGCGACGCGCCCAGAGGGCTTGCCTGAGCTCGTCTTCGGGGTCGACCGGTCGCAGGGCCCCCAGGACGCCCAAGGAGACCATTCGCTCCAGGATGTAGGTCATCCAAAACAGGGCTGTCATCAGTGCCGCGGCTGCTAGCCATTCGAGTGCGCTCATCGGATCCTCCAGAGCGTCGACGCTATCTCAGCCGGGACCTCGATGGCAAGGCTGCTGCGTCGCTAGAAGGGATAGGACTGCAAGGTGTCGAGCGCCATCGTCATGAGCATGTGCACGGCTTCGGGGCTGTCCATGGGGATGCCTGCGGCGCCTCCACCGTAGATCGCGGAGCTTTGGGGCGTGGCGTCGCGGTTGTGGCGGGCATGGACGACGGCTTCCGGAAGGTCCGTTGCAAAGGCCTCGGCAATGCCTGGTCGGGTTTGGGGCCGTGTCACGCACATGTGAATTGCGGATGGGTGCTGTTGTCCATTGAAGCGCCAGCCTCGGGCCTTCATGAAGTCGTTGACGTGATAGATGTCGAACTGATCCGATCGAAACGCGAAACAAAAAGTCGGCGACCCCACGAGCGACAGCTCCGGGAGGCTCTTGACCACTTCTTGCATCTTGAAAGAGGTCTCGAAGATTTGCTTCGCGTAGCGGAGGTACCCTTCTCTGCCGTAGCGCACCATCGCCGCCCAGGTCGCTGCAATGAGGCCGCCGGAACGGCTGCCGGCAAGCCCATTTGACGCATAGATGCCGCCCTTCCAGCTCGGCGCGATGAAGTATTGGTACTTGCGGAAAGACGCATCGCGGTAGAGCACGACCGACGTGCCCTTGAGACCGTAGCCGTACTTGTGGGTGTCGGCGGAGATCGAAGTCACGCCGGGCAAGCGGAAGTCGAAAGCCGGGATGTCGTAGCCTAGGGCTTCTCCCCAGGGCAGGATGAAACCACCCAGGCAGCCGTCCACGTGCAAGCCAATTCCGTGCTCCACCGCCAATGTCGAGAGCGCGTCGATTGGATCGATGGTGCCGTACGGATAGTTCCCGGCCGAGCCAACCAGGGCAATCGTGCGGTCGTCGATCCGATCGCGGACGAAGTCGACGTCGACCAGAGTGCTCGTTGGGTCGGTCGGTGCCGGGACGAGCTCGATGCCGAGCAAGTGCGCGCCCTTGTGGAATGCCGGGTGCGCAGTGTCGGGGACGATGACATTGGGACGATCGATTCCGCGCTCCTCGCGGGCCTTGTCT
>JABDJF010000828.1 GCA_013002645.1 Myxococcales bacterium | reverse complement strand
GCCGTAGGTAGAGGCGGATGCCGTCACGGAACGCCTCGGCGCCCATCCAGCGCTCGAACATCGCAAGGACTGCTCCGCCTTTTTCGTAGGTGATGCTGTCGAACGCGTTCTTGATGTCGTGGTTGGTCTCGATCGGTTGGCGGATGCTGCGGGCGCTGCCCAGGCTATCGAGCCGCATTGCGCGCTGCGTCGATGCTAGCTCGCCGAGATCCACCCGGTATTCAGGGTGAAGTTTCTGCACGACTTTGTTCCCCATCCAGGTCGCGAACGCCTCGTTGAGCCAAATGTCGTCCCACCAGGGCATCGTGACGAGATTTCCAAACCATTGGTGCGCAAGCTCGTGCGCCAACACGTAGCCAAATGCCCGCCGTTGGCTTTCGGTTGCACGCCCTTCCTCGAGCAGAAGGAGCCACTCCCGGAAGGTGATCAAACCAACGTTCTCCATGGCGCCGGCGGCGAAATCGGGGACCGCGACCAGGTCGAGCTTCCGGTATGGGTAGGGAATCCCGAAATAGCGCTCGAGCGCCAAGACGAAGCGGCCGGTTTGATCGAGGGCCTGGTGCAGCCGTTCGCCCTGGCCTTTGGCGGCGATACCGCGAAGCGGGATTGGGAGCGGTCGTGCCGCGGTTGGTCCAATCGTCGGTCCGACGACGGCATCCAACGGGCCGACGGCCCAGGCCACGAGGTACGTGGGCAGCGGCGGGGTCGGCGCGAAGCTGACGCGCTGAAGGCCGTCGGGGACCTCGATTGTGGCTTCGATCGGCGTGTTTGCCGCGGCGAACTGGCCGGCAGGAACCGTGAGGGTCACTTCGAATGGGGTCTTGAATCGGGGCTCGTCGAAGCAGGGGAAGGCCAAGCGGGCGCTGATCGACTCGAACTGGGTGAAGGCGTACACGCGCTCGGCCGACTCGACGCGGTAGAGCCCGCGTAGGGGCGTGTCGAACCCCGCCGAGTACACCACGTGCAAGGTGCTCCTGCCCGAGGGCAAGGGTTCTTGCAGGTCCACGCGTACGACCCCGTCCGTGGTCTGCTGCGTCCAGGTTGCCGGGACGCGCGCCGTCGCGTGCGTCGCATAGATCGACGTGACGTCCAGGCCTTGGCCGTGCATCCAAATCGTGGCGGCGGGTTCGTCGAGCTCGATCCCGATCGTCGACGTTCCCGAAAACCTGTCCTGCTCGGGGATGATGGTGACGCTCAGTCGGTAGCGGGTCGGTCGGATGCCGTCTGGAAGCGGGCCGGTCGGGATCTGCTCCACGGACGGCGCGGATTCTGCCGGCACATGCGAACCTGCGCAGCCGACCGGTAGCACCAGCAACGTGGACAAGCCGAGGGCGGCGCGCATCTGGGCGTTCATCGATGGGCTCTTCGTCCTGGGTCGTGGCCCAGAGCGTACAAGCGGTCATAAAGTGCCGGACCGAGAGGCTTGTGCGAGGTGCGCGGCAGTGCCTGGCCCAGAAACGGCGGTAGGCTCCGAAGCGACTGCGCGAGCTCCTCCATCGATGGGCCTTCCGAATCGAGCGATGGTCTCGGGGAATCGCGCCGATTGGCGAACCAGCTCGCCATGGCGGTGAACAATACGCCCAGAGCGGTCGCTGCAACGAGCTTGCGTGGCTCGCCGCCAAAGGCGCCGGCGGCCATGAACAGGACGACGGACAGCGCAGTGGCGAAAGCCCAGCGTGGCGCGCGCTCTCCCCGCGAGCTCAACGAATCCGCCGCCTCGTACCGCACCAAGGTTTGCCAGTGACGCTGAGGAGCGCCGTTGAACAAGCCGTCACTCACCAATGCGGTCCTCAGCCAGGGCAGTGCGGCGGCGTGCGTGAGATAGGGCGTCGGAGCAGGAAGGTGGGCGAGGCGCCAGGCACGAGGTCCGATCGCGAGAGGACTGGGGAACACGGGCCAAACGCCGAGCGTCATCACGAGCCAGGGGCTGACGACGACCACTGCGGCCACCGAGAGCAGCGCAATGATCGTCGCCTCTGCGACGCCGCCCGACAAATCGAGCCGCTCGGCGCCGAACCGCAAAAGCAGCGCGAGCCCCGTCGCGACAACGGGCATCGCGGACATTTGCGCCGCACGCCCCGTGGTTTCGAGCCAGGACATCGCCTCGGCTTCTTCGGGGGTGCGTCTGGCCAAGGCGATGGCGACTGCGGCGGTCGTCATGCTCAGGCTGCCACAAAACCACGCGCCGGCGGTTGGGAACCGCGTCGAGAGGGCCGGGTGGGCGGCGAGCGCACCGGCAGCGGCGGCCGCGGGAAGCGCAAGCACGCCAGCAAAGAGGCAGGTGCGCCGATAGTGCAGCAGCGCTCGCGCTCGGGTCGACTCGGGGGCAGACCGATGCACTGGAAACCAGGCTCGGACGGCCGCGCAGGCGACCCAGGGGAGGATGGCGCATCCAGCCAAGACGAGAAGCGAGCTCACGCGAACTCCACGACGACCGGCGCGTGGTCTGACGGTGAGGTGCGCGCCCGCTCCTCCCGGTCGACGACCGCGCCAATGGTGCGCTCGGCCAGCTTCGGGGTGCAGTACACGTGGTCGATCCGAAGGCCGTTGCCTCTCTCGAATCCCCTGCCTCGGTAATCCCACCACGAGAAGACGCCACCGGTGGGATGAAAAGGTCGGCAGACGTCTTGCAATCCAAATGACGCAAGCTCGGTCAACGCGTTGCGGACAGCATCGCACGCCAGCACCGATGACCGCCATTCGGCGGGCCTTCCGATGTCGTCGTCGAAGGGCGCCACGTTGAAGTCGCCGCAGAGCGCGACCCGATCGGCGTCCGGGTCGAATCGTTTGCCCAGCGCCTCGCGAAGTCGGCGTATCCATCGGAGCTTGTAGTCGAACTTGTCCGAGCCGACCTCTCCGCCGTTTGGGAAGTAGGCGCTGAGAATCGTGAGCCCGTCGACCTCTGCGCTGATCAGCCGCGCCTGCGGGTCATCTTCCGAATCGCCTAGATCCGTGACGACGTTCGACATGGGACCGCGGCTCAAGATCGCTACACCGTTGTACGTTTTCTGCCCGAACACCGCAGCGTCGTAGCCGCAATCCTTGATTTCGTCGTAGGGAAAGTCGCCCTCGGCCACTTTGAGCTCTTGGAGACAGAGCACGTCCGGCTGCGCTGCATCGAGCCAATCGACCACGTGCTGCCGGCGTGCCCGGATCGAGTTCACGTTCCAAGTCGCGACCTTCATGCGGGTATGAAGTAGCATGGAATCATGACGAACAAACGAATCGAAACCGATCGAGCACCCGCCGCGATCGGGCCTTACTGTCAGGCCGTTGCCGTCGGGCCCTGGGTGTACTGTTCGGGACAGCTCGCGCTCGACCCAAGCGACGGCCAAATGCGGGGGGACGGCGACATCGAGGCGGAAACTCGGCAGGCGCTACAAAACCTCGAAGCCGTCCTCGAGAAAGCTGGAGCGAGTCGAGGTGACGTGGTGAAAGCGACTGTGTACCTGACGGATATGAGCGAATTCTCGAAGATGAATCAGGTTTACGCGGAGTTCTTCGACGGTCACACGCCGCCGGCGCGCGCGACGGTGCAGGTGGCAGCGCTGCCTAAGGGCGGAAAGGTCGAAATCGACTTCACAGCGTGCGTCGGAACCTAGGTTCCAAATGGATCTTCGAGGTCCGCCGTGTCCTCGCGATCGGGGCCGACGCTGACCACGCCGATCGGGCAGCCAACCTCGTGCTCGATCCGCGCCAGGTACGCCTGTGCGGCCGCGGGCAGGTCCGCCCGGGCGCGGCAGCCGGAAAGATCGTCGTCCCAGCCCTCGAGCGTGTCGTAGACCGGCCGGACCGCTTCGAGCCGCTCGTAGGGCGGGTAGTCGAGCCGCTGACCGTCGAGGTCATAGGCGACGCAGAGCTTGATCGCGTCGACGGCGGTCAAGACGTCGAGCTTCGTGATCGCCAGCTCGCCGAGGCCGTTGACCGCCACCGCGTGTCGAAGTGCGACCAAGTCGAGCCAGCCGCATCGGCGCGGACGGCCGGTCGTCGAGCCATACTCTGCGCCCGCATCGCGGAGAAGTTGGCCAGTGTCATCTTCCAGCTCGGTCGGGAAAGGGCCACCGCCAACGCGCGTCGTGTAGGCCTTCGCGATCCCCACGGCGCGGCGAATCTGGGTGGGTCCGATCCCCGCGCCAGCGCAGGCGCCGCCCGCAACCGCGTTCGAGCTCGTCACGAAAGGGTAGGTGCCATTGTCGATGTCGAGCATGGTGCCCTGCGCGCCTTCGAGCAGGATCTTCTCGCCGGCGCCAACCGAAGCGCGCACGATCGCGGCGGCGTCGCCGATGTACGGCCGAAGGGCTTCTCCAAGCGCGGCATACTCCGCGGCGATTTCCTCGGCGCTCGGAAGGGTGCCGCCAAGGTCTTCTGCGACGGGGCGCCAGCATTCGAGGTTCGCATCGAGATTCCGACGCAGCACTTCGTTATCGAGCAAGTCGCCCATGCGGATACCGCGTCGCGCGACCTTGTCCTCGTAGCAAGGGCCGATGCCGCGCTTGGTCGTTCCGATCGCCTCGTTCGACTTCTTTTCTCGCAGCCCGTCGATCAGCTTGTGATGAGGCAAGACGACGTGCGCACGCTGACTGACGAGCAGGCGGCCCTCGGTCCCCACCCCGCGTTTTGACAACGCTTCAATCTCTTTCAGGAACACCGCCGGGTCGATCACCGTGCCCTGGCCCACCACGCAACGGGTTTGCTCATGAAGAATGCCGGATGGGATCAGATGAAGAATCAGCTTCTCGCCGTTCACCACGAGGGTATGCCCTGCGTTTGCCCCGCCCGCGTATCGAACCACCAACTCGGCGTATGGCGCGTAGAGGTCGACGACCTTGCCCTTGCCTTCGTCGCCCCACTGAGCCCCTACCACCACCACTGCGCTCATGTCTCGTCCCCAACTCGTGCCCAAGAGATCAATTTCGCAAACAGCTCGTCGCCGGGCTCACCCTTGAGCGTCCGCGAGCGACCGTCACTCAATCGTGTGAGACGCGCGCCGCTCCCCTGATGCCAGATCAACAGGTCGTAGTCCCACGCCTTCGCATACCGCTTCGCTTCTTCGATGCTTTTGGATGGAATGACAGCCACTCGCGCGCTGCGGCCGCGCCACAGCTCCGCCGTGCGGCGACGGCGCGCGTCGCTGCCGCCGGCCACTACTGCGCGTAGAGGCAACTTGCCCCCGAGGGACACGCCGGCTTCCGAGAGAGCCCACAGGACGTTATCGACTTCGAAAGCGAATCCGGTTGCAGGCGCTGGAGCATCGTAGCGACGCAGGAGGTCGTCGTAGCGCCCACCCATGCCAAGTGGCTCACCGGGCCCCGCAGCGAGAAGCGTCATGCTGACTCCGGTGTAGTAGCTGTGTCGGCGCAGGTCGCTCAGGTCGATCGCCACACGGTCCCCGAGTCCCGCCGACTCGAGCCGCTCCACGACCCGCTCGAGCTCGTCGAGCGCGCGACGCGCGGCGCTGTTTCTGAGGCCCCGCCGCGCGTCCGACAGCACGGAACGGTCTCCATAGAGATCGCAGAGCATGATGAGGCGCCTTCGCTCGTTGGCGATGACCCCGGCGCTCTTGAGTAGCTTTTCGAGATTGGTCGCGTCCTTGGCGGCGAGCGTTTCGACGACTGCGAGGCGCGCGTTGGCGGGGACGTGGTCGAGGACCTCGGCGCCGATCTTCACCTGCGCGAGCTCTACCAGGAAATCCCTGAGGCCGACTCGTTCGCACGCGCGAACCGCAACTTCGATCACTTCGGCATCGGCTTCGGGGCCCTTGAGCCCGACGCACTCGATACCGCACTGCAGAACTTGATGCTGCTTGCGCGCGCGACCACGTCGGCGTCGTACGATCGTTCCTTCATAGCAGAGGCGCCAGGGCGCAGGTCGATCTTGAAGCCTGGTCGCGACGATTCGCGCAATCTGGGGCGTCATGTCCGGACGCAGCAGCGCGACCTCACCGGAATCGGGCTCGATGAATCGCACGAGGTCGCGGCGGTCGACCGTGCCGAGCCCGCGTTCGATCACGTCGGCGTACTCGACCGGTGGCGTGGTGACCCGCTGGTAGCCGTACAGGTCGAAGGTCTCCATCAGTCCCTGCCAAAGAAGGGTCCGAGTCATGGACGCGGGGGGCAGGAGGTCGCGCATTCCACCAGGAGGGGTCATCGGAAGCCCCGGGCTCGAGGTTCCAGGTTGCGCATCGCTCCCGGCCCGTCGCTTTCGCGGCGAAGGGGGCATCTCAGAGCCTCAGCGTATGCACACTGCTCACGTATCCGGTGTTGCGGATCTCGTCGAGGGCTTCGCTGGTCACGATCGAATCGACGTTCCAGATGGCCAACGCCTGGCCGCCCTCTTCGTCGAGGCCGACCTGCATCCGCGAAACGTTGATACCGCGGTTGCCCAGCAGCGTACCCACCGACCCGATGACGCCCGGTCGGTCTTTGTTGCGAATGATCACCAGGGGACCCTCCAGCACGGCGTCGATTTCGTAGCCCTCGAGGCCGACGAGACGCGGCTCGCCCTTGCGGCCCGGTGTGCCGGTTGCGGTGTGGATGCCCTTTTCGCCGGTGACGGTCACGCGCACGGTCGCCGCGTACCGATCGCTCGGCTCTTTGACCTCGGCGAGCCGAATGCCGCGCTCTTGTGCCTCGTAGGGCGCGCTGATGGGATTGACCGGCTCTTCGAGGTGATGCTCGAGGAACCCTGCCAGAGCTGCGCGGGAGATCGGGGTCACCCCCAGCTCGCCCGCTTCGCCGGTGCAGGTCACCCGCAGCTCGCGCACGTCGACGGGATCGAGCTGGCCGACCAAGCTGCCGAGCAACCTGGCGACGTCGAGGTACGGCTTGAGCCGCTCTGCGATTTCCTGCGGGAGCGCCGGCACGTTGACGGCGTTCTTGACGATACCGACCTGAAGGTAGGCGATCGCTTGCTCCGCAATTTCAACGGCCACCCGCTCCTGGGCCTCCGAGGTCGAAGCGCCGAGGTGGGGCGTACACAAGACATTGTCCAAGCGGAGCAGGGGGTGATCGGGATCGATCGGTTCTTTGGTGAACACGTCGAGCGCGGCGCCGGCGATCTGCCCCGCCGTGATCGCGCGGGCGAGGGCCTCTTCGTCCACGATGCCACCGCGTGCCGCATTCACGAGCAGGGCAGTGCTCTTCATCTTTTTGAAGGCACCGTCGCTGATCATGTTCTTGGTCTCGGGCGTGAGCGGCGCGTGAATCGTCAAAAAGTCGGCCCGCTCGAACAGCTCATCGAGCTCGACCAGCTCGATGCCGAGCTCGGCGGCGCGATCACTGCTCATCACCGGGTCCACGCCAATCACTTTCATCTTCAGGCCCTGAGCACGGTCGGCGACGATGCGTCCGATGTTGCCGAGGCCGATGATGCCGAGCGTCTTGAACGCGATTTCGCGTCCCTGGAACTTGCTCTTTTCCCACTTGCCGCCACGCATCGAGGTGACCGCCTGCGGAATCCTTCTGGCGAGCGCGGCGAGCAGTGCCAAGGCGTGTTCGGCAGTCGTGACCGAGTTCCCCGTCGGCGTGTTCATCACCACGATGCCCCGTCGACTAGCGGCAGGGATGTCCACGTTGTCGACACCGATCCCGGCGCGGCCGACGACCCGCAGGCGGTCCGCCTTTTCGATGACGCGCGGGGTGACCTGGGTGGCTGAGCGGATGATGAGGCCGTCGTAGTCTCCGATGATCTCGCACAGCTCGTCTTCACTCATGCCGGGTCGAAACTCGAGGTCTACACCCGGCGCATCACGCAAGACCTGGAGCCCCGCCTCGGCGAGCTTGTCGGACACGAGGACACGTACGTTGGACATCGCTACTCCTATGAATTCGGCTGCAAAAGCCGGGCGGAGAGCTAGCAGCAGCCCATCGGGGGGTCAAGGAGCGGCGGCGACCGCGCTCAGACCCACTGGACGGCGCCGAGGCTCAGTAGAATCGCCGCGACTCGGTACCCGCGCTGCGGGTCGCGGTTGCCTGGCTGCTCGGTGACGAATTGCGCCAGCTGCTCGATGCTCTGTGGCGTTTCACAGAGCCTGAGCGCGGCGCGAATATCGTCCGGGAGGGTCGCAACGGCCAGTCCCGTGTCGAGTCGTCCGGGCTGGGCGATCCGATCCTGCCCGCGTTCCAAGATGAGTTTGGTCTCCAGGCCGGCGGCGATGCGGCGTTGCAGACCCCGATCGAGGATCTCCCAGGCGTCGAGTCGCAGCGGAAAGCCGCTGCTGGGCGGGTCGACCCCGTCGTAAAACGTTGCGGTGCCCGATTCCCAGCTAAACAAGTCGAGTAGCTTCTCGCGTACCTGCTCGGCGATGTGCTGAAAGAGCTCCAAGGGCTCGACCAGCGCCAGCGCCACCAGCGTGTCGCCCAGCTTGCCTTCGAAACGCGGCATCACGGCAAGCGCCATGTCGAGCTCGGTGCGTGTGATCACGCGCTCCCGGACGAGATACTCGCCGAGAAGCTCCCCAGCGAGATTGCTGGTCACGAACGCCGGGACGCCGTCCTTCGCGTAGACCTCCTTGCGGACGCCTCCTTGCTCGCACAGCCACAGGCCGGTGCGGCGCGCGATCACCGTCCGGGCCAGGGCCCTCACGAAGCCGCCGTCCTCGAAGTTGATGCTCAGGTCGGCCGCCGCCGAGGCTTCGACGCGCGTCGTCGTTGGCGTCATCCGGGAGACCGGAACGTGGCGGTAGAGGTCGGTGATCGAAGAGAGCGGTTGGGAGTCACCTCCTGCGATGCTGATGTCGTCGCCCCCGTCGACCTGTCCGGTGGCCACCGCCTCGACGATTTTCGCGTAGGCCAGCGGGCCGACGGTCGCTCCGTTCGGCTTTCGAATCGTATACTCGAGTGGGGTGACGTTCGTCGTGCTGGGGTGCTCTTCGGATAGCAGCAGCGGCGTTGGCGGCATCGTCGGCCGTTGTATCGTGTCGGCCGACGTCCTGCGCAATCGCGATTCCGCGGTGATGGAGCCAACGAGGGCGGCGAGCTCCGCACGCAGCACTTCTTCCGGCCGACTCTGCCAAGGATCGAGCGCCGCCCAGAACGCCCGCGCGGTGGGCGGGCGTTCGTCCGGGCTCGCCGCGAGCGCCTTCAGAATCACGGAGCCGAGCCCTTCAGGTAGCTGAGGCAGGAACTCGACGAACGGATGAACCTCCGCGTCTCGGATTGCGAGCAGCACCGCGAGCTCGCTTCCGCCGGTGAACAGGGGCCGTCGCATGAAGAGCTCTGCGGCAATGACGCCGGCCGAAAAGAGATCGGCGCGCTGATCGACTTGACCACCGGACACCTGCTCGGGCGCGAGGTAGCCAAGCTTGCCGTTGGCGCGTACCGCGGTGTTTGCCTCGAAGGCGTTGACGTCCGAGCGCGCGATGCCGAAGTCCGCGATCTTCACATCGCCGTGAATCGAGATGAGTACGTTCGACGGGCTGATGTCGCGGTGGACGATGCCCAGCGTGCCCCCCGCGGTATCGGTTGCGCGGTGTACGGCGTCGAGGCCGTTCAGGATCTCGCGGACCAAGTAGACGACGAGATCATGCTCGAGCTTTCGGCTGTCGCGTGTGAGCCGGCGGTTCAGCCGCCAAAGGTCGCAGCCTGGGACGTACTCGAGCGTGAGGTAGGGCTGCCCTTCGATCTCCCCGTGGCCAAGGACATGGACCACGTTCGGATGCGTGATGTGACTGGCGAGCCTGGCCTCTTCGGCAAACATCTGCTGCGCGTCAGTCTCATTGGCGATGTGCGGAAGCATGCGCTTCAACACGACGACGCGCGGCTCGCCGGCCGACCGTGGTTCGAGGGCACGAAAGACTTCCGCCATCCCGCCAACTGCAATACGGTCGACGAGTGTGTAGTCGCCCAACGGGGTATTCGGCGGAGGCGCCGGCGGCGGTGACGATGGTCGTGGCACATCTGGATTGTAACGGTGCCAACGGAAAATATCGATATTAGGAAAACAAAGTTAAGCAGAATTCGGAGAATTTCATGGCGGATCAAAGTTCCAGGGCCGGAGAACGGTATGCCAGTACACAAATCCTCGACTACGTCGCGCGCACACACCATCCGGACGACAGGGCGCTCGGCCGCGCGTTCGACGCCCCCGCTCGCCACGGGATGCCTGAGATTCAGCTCGGTCCGGCGGAGGGCAGGCTTCTGGAGCTCCTCCTGCGGCTGACGCAGGCGCACAAAGTCGTCGAGGTTGGCACCTTGGCAGGTTATTCCGCCCTATGGATCGCGCGCGCTCTCCCTCCTGGGGGCCACCTCTGGACGATCGAGGCAAATCCGAAGCATGCCGGGGTCGCCGCCGAGGTCATCGGAGAGGCCGGATTTGGCGACCGCGTGACCATCCTTCGCGACGACGCCGCTGAGATCCTTCCAAAGCTGAGAGATTCCGGCCCTTTTTGTGCGGTGTTCCTGGACGCCGACAAAGGCCGCTACGACCTCTATGGCCGATGGGCCGCCGAGAACCTACGGAGCGGGGGGCTGCTGATCGGAGACAACGCCTATTTGTTCGGACGACTCCTCGAGGACAGCGACGAGGCGAGGGCGATGCGTCGTTTTCACGAGGAGATGGCGGTCCGCTTCGATTCGGTCTGCGTGCCGACGCCAGATGGCTTGGCGGTCGGGGTCAAGGCGGCGCCGGTCGCTTGACCATTTTGCAATCGACAGCGATATAGGCTCCCGCGCGTCCGATCGCGCCGGGCTTGACACCATTTTGCAGCGGCCCTAGCGGGCCCCGAGGAAGGGCAAAGTCGGGCGTGGCTTGGCTGCGCAACCACCGCCTAGATCTTGTTCGTGGAAAAGTGACGAACCGACTTGTCCGACCCTCGAGCTTCGCCTACATGGCGGCCGGTCGCTTAGAGGACTGAAGAGAAAACGCAGCATGCAGATTTTCCCCCGCGAGTTGAACTACTTGCCTCTAGCCTTGGCCCTCGTGGCGGGCGGTCTCGGAACGGGCGTGTTCATATTGTTCTGGGTCTACTTCACCCCACCCAACCTCCAGGTCGGCTACACGCCGAAGCAACCCGTCGAATACAGTCACCGATTGCACGCGGGAGAGCTCGGCATGGACTGCCGCTACTGTCACTCCCAGATCGAGCGCTCCCACGAGGCGATGGTGCCGCCGACGCAGACCTGTATGGGCTGCCACGCCGTCGTGCACACGGAGTCCGCGAAGCTGGCGTCCGTCCGCGAGAGCTGGGAGACGGACGACGCGATCCCGTGGGTTCGCGTCCATCAAATTCCCGACCATGCCGTCTTCAACCACAGCGGACACCTCAGGGCCGGTGTAGGCTGCGTATCGTGCCATGGCCGGATCGACCAGATGGAGGTCGTCGGGGTGGTCGAGCCGATCGCGATGCAGTGGTGCCTGGAATGCCACCGCAATCCTGAGGAACACATCCGGCCCAAGAGCGAGATTACAAACATGAAGTGGGAAGCCGACGAGGCCTGGCTGGCCCAGCGTGCCGCGGTCGCGAGCGTTCTCAATCCACCGTTGCACTGTTCGGGGTGCCACCGATGACCCGTCGAAAGTCTTATGAGCTGAGCCCAGGAAAGGGGCCGTCGATGTGGCGGAGCCTCGAGGACAAGGCCCTCGGCGCCGAGGAGCTGACGAAGCTCGCGCAAGAAGAGCAGCCCGGCGGTTTCCTCACCGATCTCTTGAGCCCCAAAGCGCTCGTCTCGCGTCGGTCTTTCGTGCAGGGCTCTTCAATCGCCGCCTTGGCCGCAGGGCTTCAGGGCTGTGTCCGTCGCCCAAAGAACGAAATCCTTCCCTACAGCAAGGCGCCCGAGTATCTGGTGCCGGGCATTCCTTCCCACTTCGCCACGGTGACTTCGCGGGGACGTGATGCGCTCGGCGTCGTCGTCACCAATCACGACGGCCGACCGACCAAGGTCGAGGGCAACGAGCAGCATACGAGGAGCCTCGGCGGCACCGACGTCCGTGCGCAGGCCTATGTGTGGGACCTCTACGACCCGGATCGATCGCAGTCCCCTGCGCAGCGTCGAGGGAACGCGCTCGTCGACGCAACCGATGCCGACTTCGACGAGGCCTTGAAGGAATTGGCGACGAAGCACGAAAAGGACAAGGGAGCCGGCCTCCGAGTCGTCGCGCCAATTTCGAACAGTCCGTCGTTTCGTCGTATGCGCGACAGGGTCATCGAGAAGCTTCCGAAGGCACGCTTCCACACCTACAGCCCAGTCAACGACGACAACGCGCGCGAGGGCGCGCGGATGGTATTCCAGGGTTCGCCGCACGCCCCGGTCTACGACTACGCCAAGTCGGCCGTCACGCTGTCGCTGGGGTCGGACTTCCTGGGCTCCGAGCCTGGTTCGGTGGCCGCCGGTCGTCGATTCGGGTCGACCCGCATGCTCCGTTCATCCGACGCGCCGATGAGCCGACTCTACGTTCTCGAGTCCAATTTCACGGTGACGGGCAGCATGGCCGACCACCGCCAGCGCGTACCGCAGGCCGACGTCGAATGGTTTGCGCGAGCGCTGATGATTGTCCTTGCGGCTCGAGGGGCGACCGAGCTCAAGCCGATCGTTGATGTCATTCAACGGGTCGAAGGCGCGCTCCAACCCGACGCGGTGGATCTCCAGTGGCTCGACGCGGTTGCCGCTGACCTCATCGCGAACCGGGGCCGCTCGCTCGTGATTCCCGGCGCAGGACAGCCGGCGCGCGTGCATGCGCTCGCCATCTTGATCAACGGGGCGCTTGGCAACTTCGGACGGACGACGTTCTTCGGTCCGGCCATCGATCCGGACGACTCCGACAGCCGTGTGAGCATGGCCGCCCTCGCAAAGGACGCCGGCGCGATCTCATCGCTGATCATCCTCGGTGGCAATCCCGTCTACGATGCGCCGGCGGACCTGAATTTCGGGGGCCTGCTGGATCGCGAAGGTCTCACGTCAATCCATGTTGCGATGCACCGCAACGAGACCTCGGAGCGATGCAGCTGGCACGCACCGCTCGCGCACGAGCTCGAGGCCTGGGGCGATCAACAGTCGCTCGATGGCTCGGTCACAGTTCAGCAGCCTCTGATCGCGCCACTCTATGGAGCGAGCAGCGAAATCGAGATTCTCGCGACCCTGGCTGGCGAGAAAACCACCACGGGCCACGACATCGTTCGAGAGACACAGGCGGCGCCGATCGATACCGATACGAAGGCTCTTCTCGAGTATGGCGTTCCAGCCAGCGATTTGAACAGTGACGTCGTCTGGAGACGGGCCCTTCACGCGGGGATTTTGCTGAACCCATCACCAAGCAAACCGGCGGCGAACCTCAAAAATATCGTCGAAGCGCTCATCACATTTCAGAGCCGCACTCCGGTCAGCAAGGACAACCTCGAAGTCGTGTTCGAGCCGGATCCGGCGCTTTGGGACGGCACCCATGCCAACAACCTCTGGGCGCTGGAGTTGCCAAGCCCGATGACCAAGCTCGTATGGGACAATGCCGCGCTGATCTCGCAGACCACGGCACGTGAGCTCGGGGTCAAGAACGGTCAGATGCTTCGCCTCAGCAAGGGCGAGGCCAAGGTCGAGATCCCCGCCTGGGTCGTACCCGGGCACGCAGACCACTCGGTGACCTTGACCCTGGGCTGGGGCCGAACGGCGGCGGGCCGATACGGCAATGGCAAGGGCTTTGACGTGAATCCGCTACGCACGTCCAGCGCAATGGACTTCACCGACGGCGTGACGGCCGAGCCGCTCCGCGAGAACTACAACCTGGTTCAGACGCAGACGCACGATCGCATGGAGGGCCGCCCGATTGCAATCGACGCGACACTCGACGAGTACAAGAAGGAACCAGACTTCGCTTCCTTCCGTTCCGTCGATCCCGTGAGCACCCCGCCGCTGTGGAAACAGGTCGATTACAGCGAAGGTCACAAGTGGGGCATGACGATCGACCTCAACGGCTGCACCGGTTGCAACGCCTGCGTCGTCGCCTGTCAGTCGGAGAACAACATCCCCGTTGTGGGCAAGTTTGAAGTGGAGCGGGGTCGCGAGATGCACTGGCTTCGCATCGATCGCTATTTTGTCGGCGACGACGAGAACAATCCCGAGGTCGCGGTGCAGCCGGTCACCTGTCAGCAGTGCGAGGAAGCGCCCTGCGAGAACGTCTGCCCAGTCAACGCGACGGTTCACTCGCCCGAGGGCCTCAACGACATGGTGTACAACCGATGCGTGGGCACGCGCTACTGCGCGAACAACTGTCCGTACAAGGTTCGACGCTTCAACTACCTCGACTGGCACGGCCACCTAGACGACAAGTTCGGTTGGTACGAAGACTTCCCAGAATCGAGGAAGCTCCAGTTCAACCCGAACGTCACCGTCCGCATGCGCGGTGTCATGGAGAAATGCACCTATTGCGTGCAGCGCATCGAAGAGGGAAGGATCTCCGCCAAGCGCGATGGCCGCACTCTTCGGGATGGCGAAATCAAGAGCGCGTGCCAGCAGGCCTGCCCGACCGGAGCAATCACATTCGGCGACCTCAACGACCCGAAGAGCCGCGTGTCCAAGTTGGCTGCAGTTGACCGCAACTACAAGCTGCTGGCCGAGATCGGCACGCGTCCACGCACGTCGTTCCTGGCACGCATTCGGAACCCAAACCCCCAGCTGAAGGGAAATGGGTAAGAACCAATGAGCTACGACGCACCCATCAAAGCGCTCGGCGAGACGTCCCTTCTGCCCGAGGGAACGACCGCCCACGAAGTCACCGAGACCATCGCTGGCGTCACGGAAAACCCCGCCCCACGAGGTTGGTGGCTGCTCTTCTTACTCTCGCTCTCCGCCCTTGGTGGGATGACCGCGGCGCTTGCGTACTTGTTCGTGCAGGGCGTGGGTGTCTGGGGGAACAACGCTCCGATTTACTGGGCGTGAGACATCACCAACTTCGTTTGGTGGATTGGTATCGGTCACGCCGGCACACTGATCTCGGCCATCCTCTTCTTGTTCAGGCAGAAGTGGCGAACGAGCATCAATCGCTTCGCCGAGGCGATGACGGTCTTTGCGGTGCTCTGCGCGGGCTTGTTCCCGGCGATTCACACCGGCCGCCCCTGGTTCGACTACTACCTGTTCCCACTGCCGAACCAGATGGACATGTGGCCGAACTTCAAGAGCCCGCTGATGTGGGATGTTTTCGCGGTCAGCACCTATCTGACGATCAGCGTGATCTTCTGGTACGTGGGTTTGATCCCGGACTTCGCAACGCTGCGTGACCGGTCGAAGAACCTCACCCGCAAGCGAATCTATGGATTCTTCGCGCTTGGCTGGCGCGGTGCGCATCGGCACTGGCAGCACTACGAGCGCGCGTATCTGATCTTCGCAGGCATCTCGACCCCACTGGTCCTTTCGGTTCACTCTGTCGTTTCCTTCGACTTCGCGACGTCGGTCGTTCCTGGCTGGCACACGACGATTTTCCCGCCGTACTTCGTCGCTGGCGCCGTCTTCAGCGGATTCGCCCTGGTGATGACGCTGATGTTGATCTGCCGCTCGATCTTCAAGCTGCAGAACATCGTGACGATTCGGCATTTGGACTTGATGAACAAGTTCATGCTCGGGACGGCGCTCCTGGTCGGCTACGCGTACGCGATGGAGTTCTTCATCGC
>JABDJF010000801.1 GCA_013002645.1 Myxococcales bacterium | reverse complement strand
CCAAGCACCCCAACGAAGTCGTTGTGGCAGCGCCTGTTGGGCTGGCTGACGCCACAACCCGAAGAGCCCAAGAAGGACCGACAGCAACGCTCGAGACGATCACGGTCAAAATCCGGCAGTGGACGTGGCGACCGGCGCCGCAATCAGGGTGAGCGCAATTCGGGGTCGCGGAACCGGCAACGCAAAGATTCTCAGAGCAGCCGAGCACGGTCCGGCGATAAGAGCGGATCGAAGTCCTCACAGGAGACAAGCTCTGACTCCAGCGGCGGCTCGTCGCGCGGACGCCGGCAACGGCGTCGCGGCCGTGGCGGCTCAGGCGGGGAAAACAAGAGAGCCAGATCCACCGGATCGGATTCACAAGCCAATCGTGAGCAGGAAAAGCCGTCGGCCGACAATGCGCCCGAGAAACAATCCGCAAACGCAGAACGCGCGCCCAAGAAAGAGCGCAAGCCGGCAGAGGCAAAGAAACCCTCTGGCGATAAGCAACCTGCGCAGCAGCAGAGTCAGGACGAGCTGAGTCCCGGCGAGCGCCTCGCACAGGCTGCAGCTGCGGGGGAAAAGCGCGAGCCTGATCGCGTCGAGACACCGCAAACGGCGCCCGCGCAGAGCGAACCGCAAGCGCAGAAGCCGCGCGAGCCCGCTAAGCGAGACACTGCAAAAGCGGATGCTGACCCGGCACCTCAAAGCCCGCCTAAAAGCAGCGAGCCGCAGGCAGAGACGCCCCGCGTTTCCAATGAAAGAGACGGCGCAACGGCTCAGGCCACGTCGACACCACCCAAATCGGTGCCTGCCCAACGCGAGCCGCAAAGAGAAACTCCTCGCGAACCTGCCCAACGAGAAACGGCAAAGGCCGCCGAATCTCCAGTGCCTGCGTCACCGCAGCCGCCTCGTGCTGGCGCCGAGGAGAAGCCGAGAGACGTTGCTCCCAAGGCGGTGACAGCTCCCGAGCCGGCGAACACTCAGACGCCGAGCGCGCAGGCGACCACGCCATCAGAGCCGAGCCGACCGCCCGACACGTCCTCGCAGTGAGCTAACGCTCCAGGCTGGTTTGTAGCTGGGACAGCAAGCCGCGCGACGCTTCCTCGACAAGGTCGAGCACGAGCTCGAAGCCGTTGCTGCCCCCGTAGTACGGGTCGGGCACCTCTATGCGCCCGAGCTGCGGTGCATAGTCGAGAAACAGTCCGATACGAGCTGAATATTCCTGGGGACAGTGCTCCCGAAGGATCGCGACGTTGAGCTCGTCCATGGCGAGAATAAGGTCGAAGCGAGAGAAGTCATCCTCGATGACCCTGCGCGCACGCAATGAAGCCAAGCTGACGCCGCGGCGCTCGGCCGCGCGCTGGGCGCGTTGATCAGGGGGCTCGCCGAGGTGGTAGGCATGGGTACCGGCGGAATCCACGTGCACGGCTAGATCGGGCGCCTCCTTGGTCGCCAGATGTCGGAATACGCCCTCAGCCGTCGGAGAACGGCAGATGTTGCCCATGCAGACGAACAGAATGCGCGCATCAGGCTCGCGCTCGTCAGCCTCATCGCCGGTACCGCCGCGCAACTTGTCTAAGAGTCCCTTCACGCGTCGACTATCCTTCAGTCACTGTAAACGAGCAAGATGCTGGCGTACCTCTGCCAGATCCCGCTCGGTATCCACGCCGGGCGGCGGTGGCTCCACGGCCTCTTCGACCGCAATTCCCAGCCCGAGCCAGAGCGCTCTGAGTTGCTCGAGTCGTTCGGTCTGCTCGAGCTCGCAAGGCTCGGTCGCCGCAATCTCGCGCAACGCGCGCACGCGATACGCGTATAGCCCGATGTGCCGATAGGAGGTCGGCAGTCCGCCCTCGCGCGGCCAGGGAATCGGAGCCCGGCTGAAATACAGCGCCCGACCGGCCTTATCGACAACCACTTTAGCGAAGTTCGGATTTTCGCGATCTTCCGTCGAGTTGATCAGCACCATCAACGTTGCGATCGCCGCACCTGAATCTCGCGCGGCCAAACTCGCGACTTGCGCGATCAGCGCCGGCGGGATCAGTGGCTCATCCCCCTGCACGTTGACTACGATTTGTTCGTCATTCCATCCACGCCGCTCCGCCACCTCGGCAATTCGATCGGTCCCCGTGCTGTGTCCGGGGTTCGTCATTTCGACGGGTGCGCCCATCTGCTCGCACGCCTGTGCAATGCGCTCATCGTCGGTTGCAACGAGACACTCCGCCGCGCCGCTCTGACATGCGCGCTCGTACACCCAAGCGATCATAGGGCGACCGCCGATGTCCGCAAGGGGCTTTCCCGGTAACCGGACCGAATCGTATCGCGCCGGTATGACGGCGAAAAAATCCTGTTTTGAGCTCATAGATCC
>JABDJF010000787.1 GCA_013002645.1 Myxococcales bacterium | reverse complement strand
CGTAGCTGGGGACGACCCGTTGCTCTTGAAAACGATCCCCTACGTGAGGCCACGCGCGGAGACCTTCATCGAAGTGGCCGAGGCGGTGGACTACTTCTTTCGAAACGTCGAGTTTGAGGCAAAGGGGAAACGGAAGTTCCTCGCACCGCCCTACGCGAACAACCTTCGACGATTGGCAGACGT
Organism: Myxococcales bacterium; assembly: GCA_013002645.1. Classification (GTDB taxonomy): domain Bacteria; phylum Myxococcota_A; class Polyangia; order Polyangiales; family Houyiibacteriaceae; genus SG8-38. Next base: position 2,248 of record JABDJF010000787.1, on the reverse strand, counting down.
GCTCGAGTCAGTAGAGACCTTCGCGAAAGAGCCACTCGAACAGGCCGTGAAAGCCTGGCTCGAAGCGGACGAGCTCTCGATGAAACTGGTCGCCCAGCCGGCCCGCGTGGCGCTGACAGGCCGCACCAAAAGCCCGGGCCTCTTCGAAGTCATGGAAGTTCTGGGCAAAGCAAAGACTCTAACGCGCCTGCGAACTGGCGCCGAGATCGCGGCGGCCGCGCCGATGCCTTCGGATTGAGCTCGCTTTGGACCTCCCGCTTCCTTGGATTTCGACTTGCAAGTTCTGATCATCAGCCTCTACCTATTCACGCTCGGCATGCTGGCGCTCTACGGCATGCACCGAAGCGCACTTCTGCTCGCGTACCTGCGCCACCGTCGAGAGCCGTCGCTGCCCCCGGCCCGATTCGACGAATCGGACCTGCCCCTCGTAACGGTTCAGTTGCCGATGTTCAACGAGATGTTCGTCGCGGCACGTTTGATCGACGCAGCATCACGAATCGACTATCCGGTCGACCGCCTCGAGATTCAGGTTCTCGACGACTCGACCGACGTGACGTCCTCGATCGCTCGCGCCCGGTGCGAGGCGCTGAGGGCGGAGGGACTGGACGTCGTCTATCTTCATCGCTTGGACCGGCACGGCTACAAGGCCGGAGCGCTCGAGGCCGGCATGGAGGTCGCAAAAGGCGATTTCATCCTGATTTTCGACGCGGACTTCGTTCCGGGGTCGCGAATCATCCGTGAGCTGATCCCCTTCTTCACGGACCCTGCCGTCGGCATGGTGCAGGCCCGCTGGGCCCACCTGAACCGAGACCGGTCTTTGCTGACGCGCTGCCAGGCCATGCTGCTCGACGGGCACTTCGTCATCGAGCACAGCGCGCGCAACCGGTCGGGGCGCTTCTTCAACTTCAACGGCACCGGAGGCATGTGGCGCAAGTCTGCGATCGTCGACGCCGGCGGTTGGCAGCACGATACGATCACCGAAGATATGGACCTCAGCTACCGTGCTCAGCTCGCGGGTTGGAAGTTCGTCTATGCGCCGGAGCTGAGCGCGCCTGCAGAGCTGCCAACCGAGATGAATAGCTTCAAAGGGCAACAGTACCGATGGGCGAAGGGCTCGGTTCAGACCGCGCGCAAGCTCCTCGGCACGATCCTGAGCGCCCCGGTGAGTCGCCAAGTGAAGGCCGAAGCTGTGTTTCATCTGACCAACAACTTCGCGTACCTGTTCTTGTTGGTGTTGGCCCTGCTCCAGCTTCCCAACATGTTGATCCGTCGGCAGTTGGAACACCCCGAGCTACTGATGCTCGATGTCCCCATGTTCCTCGCTACCTGTGGATCGGTGGCGACGTTTTACGTCGTCGCGCATCACGATCTGTACGGCGGTCGGTGGGAAGCCATCAAACGACTACCCGCGATGATGGCGCTTGGTATCGGCCTTTCGATCAACAACGGGAGGGCGGCGATCGAAGGCTTGTTCGGACGGGACGTCGAGTTCGTTCGGACTCCGAAGCGCGGCGTCCTCGATGCCGGGGCTGAATCGGGCGCAAAGGGCTACCGCGGCCGCTGGCCATGGCACAATACGGTCGAGCTCGGCCTCGCGCTCTACTGCACCGCGAGCTTGCTGATCGCAATTGCAACTCGAAGCTGGGCGAGCGTGCCGTTTCTGCTCCTGTTTTGCGCAGGGTTCAGTTGGGTCGGCTGGGCCAGCCTACAGGAAGCGCTGCTGCCCGGTCAGGGCGACGTGGAGCTCGCGGCACAAGAGCCGTCGACGCATTCCTCGCCGAGCCCGCAGTCGATGTTGAGCTGACAGTCGGCGAGCACCTCGCTGCTTCTGACGCAGAGGTTCTGCTCCTCGACGGGCGCGCAGAAACGGATGGTCGTGTCGATGCGTGCGCACTGTTCGTCGGTGTCACAGGGGGTGCGGCATTGGCCGCGAACGCAGACGCGGCCGGGCTGGCAGTCGTTCTCTGGACAGAACTCCTCTGGGCGAGTGTCCGGGATACACTGGAACGAGCTGCAGTACTCGTACTCGGCACAGTTCGTGTCGTCTGTGCAATTGGTGAGGCAACTCTCATCGGTGCAAGGCCGGCAAGCGCCCGCGACGCATTGCTGGGTCTCGGGGCACGGAGCGTCCAGACATGTGATGAGGCATTCACCATCGATGCAAATGCGCTCGTCCCCACACTCGAAATTGAATTGACAGCTGAATGGAGGCGGGTCGGGTTCCTCTTCGAGCGGGTTCAGGCAGAGG
>JABDJF010000777.1 GCA_013002645.1 Myxococcales bacterium | reverse complement strand
CAACCGACGCCTCGCAGCTCTGCACGCACTCCGCGCCTTCCACCGGAACACCGAGCTCCGCGAAGCACGCATCGGGCCAGCCGCAGACCTCGTCACAAAGCTCGCCCGCGGTCCGCGCCGTACCGCCGTCGCCCGAATCTCCACAGCCGCCAAGCAGCAGCAGTCCCATCGCAACCAAAGTCCAATAACTCATGAATTCCCCCCGACTACAGATTAACGGGTGAAGGAGGGACACCCCAAATCGAGTCGGTCCACGTAGAGTGCCAGCAAGACCTCGCGCAGACTCGAGCGTTGGCTCGCCGGGGGCGTCCGAACCTCCACTCGAGCCTCTCAATCGAGACGAATCGACACGTTTCTCATCTTGTTCGCCTCGACCGTGACGACAACGGTCTTGGGCTTCCCATCACCGAACGGCTTAAGTACGAGCTTATGACGTCCGGCCGGCAGGGTGAGACGGCGCGGCGTGGTTCCGAGCCTCTTGCCGCCTTTGTACAAATCCGCCCACCCCCCTCGGGTCACGATATTAATCGTTCCTGGTCCGGTCTTGGCCATCGACTTAGAGCGCACGCGTTTCGCTGGCTTTGACGTTTTTTCGGATGCCGCCCGCGCCGCCTCCGGATCGACCGGGACCGGGGTAAGCAATGCGGGTGCTTCATTGATGGGGATCGCAGCGACCGGTTGCGCACTGAGACCTGCTGGCGACTGCACCGGCGGCCGTTCGCCCTGCCCTTCGTCTCCAAGGCGAGCCATTCCTACGGCCAAAACAGCGAGCACCGCCAGAGTTGCGACGAGGAACGGAAATACTCGTGAGCGTCCCGACATACTGCGTCGCGCGCGGACGAGGGAGGTGTCTGAAAACTGTGCGTCCGCCGCAGAGAAGGCGTCGATTCCGCTGGTGCCTCCCACGGCTGGCACCGGCCCATGCGATATCCGTGCGATTTCCATGAGCTGGCCCTTTCGGGCTTCTCCTTCCGGAAACAGCTCGGACATCCAGTCCGAGAGGTCTGCTGCACCGATGGTTTCTTGTTGCGCCCCGATCACTTGCCAAAGCGCGCGCCCCATGTCTCGCGCGTCTTGCCAACGGTCTTCTGGATCCCGCGCGAGCGCTCTGAGCACGATCTCGTCGATTTCGGAAGGGATCGCCGACGATCGGTGTGCGGATGGTGGAACAATCTCGTCGAAGAGAACCGCACGGACGGTGTTCCCGGTCGTGTCGCGACGGAACAGGCGCTTGAGCGCTAGCATCTCCCAGAGGCCCACGCCCAACGCCCACACGTCGACCCGCCGATCGACTTGGCCGGCCGTGAGCTGCTCCGGCGCCATGTACGCAAAGGTTCCCTTGACTTGCCCGGCTGCGGTGTGGTGCGTGCGGTGGCGCGCGCTTGCGATACCAAAATCGACGACTTGTACCGAGCCGTCGTAGGTGACGAACAGGTTCCGGGGAGATGCATCTCGGTGCACCACGCCAAGTGGGTCTCCGTTCGCGTCCTTGAGCTCGTGCGCGGCGTGCAGCCCCTCGCATGCATGCGCGATGATACCCGCCATGCGCAGTGGCATCAGAGGATGCCGCCGGTGCTCCTTGATACGCGCGACCCGTCCGTAGAGTCGCGACAAAGGCTCGCCCACCAGATATTCCATGGCGATGTAGTACTCGCCGTCAGCGTGGCCGAAGTCGAACACGCTGCAGACGTTCGGATGGGTGATTCGCGAAGCGATCTTCGCTTCGTCGAGAAACATCTCGATGTATTGCTTCTCTTTCGCAAGGTGCCGATGAATCCGTTTCAGCGCGACCAACTTCTCAAACCCCGAGGAGCCGTAGGTTCGCGCCAGGTAGACGGTCGCCATTCCCCCGGACGCAAGCTCGAAGCAGAGCTGGTAACGCCCGATGCGTTCGGGGGCAGTGCGCTCGGGTCTCTCCGAGTCGTCGTCCCGAAAGATTTCCACGACGGCCGTGTCGATCGCTTCCGCCTCTTCCGCGCTGGCTCCCATGTCGTCGATTCTCTAGTAGTCAGCCTAGCGGGCCCCTCTACATCAATGCCAGCGGAATCTTTGATTAATAATGTATTTTGAGCTAACTTGCTGTCCAGGGTGTGGAATGGGGATCCGGCTTGGAATCATTGCCTTTTTGACACTGTTCTGGGCGCTGCCCGGCGCGGCTCGAGCACATCCTTTGCTCGATCGCGCGGTTGCTGCCTACGAACGAGCTGAGTTCGAGGAAGCCTTGCGCACGTTCCGCACGGCCGAGAGAAACGCCGATCTGTCCGTGGACGAGCTGCTGCAACTCTTTGAAATGCGGGCGCTCGTGCATGACGCGCTCGGTGATCGGGCATCCATGAGTACCGATCTGCGTCGCCTGGCCGCGGTGCGCGACGGCTACCAGCTCAGCAAGCTTGCGCCCCCCTCGGTGCGCGCGGCCTTCGAAGAGTTGCGTAAGGCGAGCTCTGGCCCGCAAGCCGTAGAGCTTCAGATCGAAGAGAAGAGCATCGAGGGAAGGTCGTGGGTCGTTGCTCGGCTCCTGAGAGTGCCCGATGGCCTCGTCGACCACACGACTCTCCAATGCAACGTCGACAACAACGCCAAGACAGTTTCGCGGACATCCGAGGGAACCACCGTGAGTGTCAAGCTCCCGGAGTCAGGCGTGCACCACGGGTGCGCGGCGACGGGGCGAACGAGGCAAGGCGGGGTGCTGTTCAGCGCGAGCACCGAGGGCGAAGGCGTTCTGATGCCTCCGAATTCGGCAGATCGTTTCGAGATACCTCGATATCAGTCACGGGGCGACAGCGGCGAAGCACGGAAAAAGAAATGGCCCTGGATCGTGGCAGTCTCGGCGGCCGTGGTGGCAGGCGGTGTGACCGCAGGTGTCCTTCTTACGCAGCGCTCGAAGAGCGATAGGCAACCCCAACTGGGTGCGGTCACGGTCGACTGGTGAGGGGCTTCCGCAACAAACGCAAGCACCGAACCGTCGCGCGGCTCATCGCGTTGCTCGGAATGATTGTAGCCAGCTGTGGTTCGAGCGGTTCGAACTCGCTCGGGATCCAGGTTTCGTTTGCTTCGATGGCGCGCTCGGGGCAGCCGGTACGAGTAGAGGTCTACCTGGTGGACGCTTGCGATTCGGTCTCCGTGGGCAGCCGCCCCGACAACGCGATCATGAGCACACACGCACTCCGGGCGGGCGGCACGGGCCCAGTTCTCGGCGCGGTCGAGCCGGGCGAGTACGGTCTCTACGCGATTGCTCAGGACGCCAGTTGCGCCGTCATGGCGGCCGGTTGCGTGCCGGTCGCGATCGAAGCCGCGACCAGAGGTCCTCTGTCGATCATGCTGGAAGGGTATGCGGGCGGAGGCTGTTCGGTCGGCGAGCAATGCGTTGTCGATCGCGGTGAGTGCGTGCAGAGGACGATGGATTGCTCTTCGGAGCCCGATGAAACGCCCTGCTCAGACGGCAGCGCCGACGGGCTTTGTCGCATGGGACAATGCTGCGTGGGCTGTTGGGACGGCGGCACCTGTCACGCCGGAGACGATGAAGCCCGCTGCGGCGCGGGTGGGGAAATCTGCAATCTTTGCGAGTGCTTCAGCGACGTCTGCACTTCGGGTTCATGCACACCCACGCCCGCGTTTAGCGAAGTCGACATGGGGCTCAGTCACGCCTGCGCCGTTGCCGACGACGGACGCCTTTGGTGTTGGGGCTCCGATAGCCAAGGTGAGCTTGGGCTCGGCGCAGATCCGGTTGGAACCTGCGACGCGAACGGCTGTTTCCAGCCGACGGAAATGAACGCCACCCTCGAGGGATCGGTTCCGACTTGGCGAGAGGCGAGCGCGGGCGATGGCGTGACGTGCGCGATTCGAGCAACGGATTCATCGCTTTGGTGCTGGGGCAGCAACGCCAACGGCCGCATGGGCGCGCCGAGCGACGTCAACGGCGCCGGCGAGCCCGTACTCATCAGCTCCGCCGTTCATGCAACGGTCGACAACGAAGGGAGTGGCGGCTGCACGATTCGGGCCTCGGACTCATCGCTTTGGTGCTGGGGCGCCAACAACCGGGGGCAGGCCGGACAGGGCACGAGCGGGGCCGACGTCTATGGCCCATCCGAGATTCCCTACGGGTCGACCTGGGATGAGGTCAGCATCGGCAACGAGTTCGTCCTTGCCATTGCCGAGGGTCAGTATTGGGGTTGGGGGAACAACTCGAAAGGGCCGACGGGGACCGGCACGACCGGAGGGACGACCCACCCTGCCTCCACGGGCTTCGCGGGGTCGGCGGTCGAGGCGGGGGGCGATACCTCCTGCGGGCTCGACAGCGAGGGGGTTGGCCACTGCTGGGGCGCCAACGCGAGTGGTCAGGTCGGCGACGGCCAGGCCAGCGGTGCGAACGTCCTCGAGCCTGCGCCGATCTCCGGCGGCCACACTTTCGATCACTTTGCCTTGGGCGACGACTTTACTTGTGCCGTGACCACCTCGGGTGCGCTCTACTGCTGGGGCCGCAACCGCTACGGGCAAATCGGCGTCGGGCAGCCATTCAACAGCCTGGCACAAGCCGCGGAACCGATGCGCCTCGGGAGCGACTTCGATTGGCTCCAGGTCTCGGCCGGGGGAGAAAGCGCGTGCGGGCTCCGCGACGACGGCAGTCTTTGGTGTTGGGGTCGCAATCAACACGGTCAGCTCGGTCTAGGGGATGCCGACACACGGACATTTCCAACGCGCCTCTGCTTCTAGCCGATCGGGATTGCGCAAGCGCGGCCCGGCCACGCGCCTCCAGAGCAGGCACTCCACCGAAATCACTAGTCGGGGCGACTGGATTCGAACCAGCGACCTCATGCTCCCAAAGCATCGAAGCGGACTGCGCGCGAGCTCGGATGCACAGGTGCAGCAGGGCAACCCGTGGTCAAAGACCCATTACGACCACATGATGGTTCTCCGCTGTTCGGTTGCGGTTGCACTCTGGTTTGTCTTGGCAAACGCGAATACAGCAGTTCTCCGCGCCGGTACCGTCGTCATGCGTCACGCAGGCGGACCCCTCCGGACAGTCCGCGTCCCCACCGCAACCTTCTAAGCCGCAGTAGCCTCCGGCGAACCGCGTGAGGCATAGACCCCCCAAAACATTCGCCACCGGTCCCTCGAATCCCGCGCCAATACGACGATGTCGCATCCCACAGCTGGGCCGTAGCTACTGAACGACGATGTCCGTGCAGCAGCCCGTCAGGCAGTACGCGCCCGATGGGCAGGGAGCGTCGCCTGGCAAGCCGCATACCTGCTTCCCCGCAGGGCAGCGTTCGCCCGGCGACCCGCCCACGCCGCCGCTTCCGCCCGTGCCACCGGTGCCCGGGAAGCAGTCCGGGGGAAGCTCGGTCTTACCGAGGCAGAGCTCGCAGCGCTCGCAACTGTTGAGACAATTGCCCGCAGGCGTGCAGGGACGACACAGCTCGGGGGCGTTGATGTCCTCGAGCGTGCAGCTGCCTTCATTTCCGATGAACGACCCCAAGAATACATAGCCACCGTTGAGCTCGGGGAATGTGCAGCAGCCAAAGCAGTCACAGCCGTTGGGCGTGAGCGCGCGGCACCCTTCCTCGCAGCCATCGGGCTGGGGGTCGGGGCAGTAGTTGAGCTCGCCGATCAGGCTGCCGTCGTAAATGCAGCCGTCTTTGGGCTCTTCCGGATCGCAGCGTCGGTCCCACTTGCACTCGCCGGAGCCCGACCCGTTGCCTCGGTCGAAGTAGCAATCTGCACCGCACTGGTTCCCGGTTTCGCCAGGCGTGCCGGTGAGCAACACGGGGCCCTCGGTGTCGTCGCAAGGTCCGAGGCACTCGGGATCCTTGTCGTCGACGACCCCGTCGTCATCGTTGTCCAGGCAGTCGCCGCAGCCATACGAGTTGCCGTCGGGGCAGAGCACTGGGAAACAGCCTCCGCTCACGCCACCAACGCCGCTCGCACCGGCGGTTCCACCCGTGCCGGTGATTCCGCCGGTTCCTGCCGCACCGCCGATGCCCGCAGTTCCGCCACTGCCACTACCACCGCCGCCCGAGCGATTCTCAGCGGTCGAATCATCGCTGCAGGCTGCAATTGCGAAAAGGGAGAGAACTCCCACCACGAAACCGAGTTTTCTGTGAGACTGCATTTTTTCAGTCTAAGCAACGGCGGTGCCTGTGTCGATGTCGCGAGCTGGGCGGAGGTGGATTCCGGGCTTCCGGCCGAGTGCCCGGGCTTCCGACGCTCGCGAGTGGCGGAGTGCCGGTAGCTCCCCACCCTACCTATGGCGCTGCGTACGCGCGTCCCGAAGGCTCTGGTCGCGGAGGCTCTAATCGCATGCAGGGTCTACGACGCTGCGATCACGGAGTCTGCGAGCCACCTGAAAAGCACTCGGGCTTCGGAGCTCAATCGCAGTGGTGCCCGCCGTCATCGTAGCCGCATTCATCGTCGCAAGCGTCCCCACCATGGTCGCACGAATACTTGCAGTCGTCGTTCTGATAGTCGCACCCGGTTTTGCACTCGTCGTAGCGG
>JABDJF010000761.1 GCA_013002645.1 Myxococcales bacterium | reverse complement strand
GCGATGAGCAACACCGACACGGCCGGCTCCCCCAAGGCGCCGAGAATCAGGCTGGCCAGCGTGATCCCGAGCTGGCACGCCGAAAGGTACCTGTCCATGTGCTTGAGGATGTGCTGGACGATGACGGCGCTTCGATTTCCTTCTTTCGCGAGGTTGTCGATGCGCGTCGCACGAACCTTCACGAGCGCGAACTCGGTGGCCACGAAGAAGCCATTGAGAAGCACGAAGAAAACAGTCGCGCCCAAGCGCCATGCAATCCCTACCGCATCCAATTGGGTGTGCGGATCGGTCATGGAATGCGGCTCTTTTCACTCATCGGTGTTTCTAGCATCTTGCTCCTCGTATACCAGTTCTTGGAACCCGATCGGGCCGCTGAGACGCCGCGAGCATGCCGGCGAGCAAGGTCGCAAGCCCCAGAAAGGTGAAAAACCCTACGACGTCCGTCACGATCGTGAACATGATCGAAGACGTGGTCGGCCGGGAACGATCTCCAGTGAAGGCAAAGCACCATGGGATCGTCATTGAACAGGTGACGTCACCGCCCGTCCATCGCGGTGACGACATCGCACACATCGCGGAGCTCCCAGAGACGGTCGAAAGTGAGGGCAGATGAAAAAGTCGACGAGAAACACATGGATTGCGGTCTTTGGGCTCTTGGGAGTCGTCGTCGTTGGCCTTGCCCTCGTGCCGGTGCTGTTCCGAGATCAGATCGTCGAGCGGTTGCGCAGCGAGCTCAACGATCGCGTTGACGCGACGGTGAATTTCTCCGACGTCGATGTCTCGTTGCTGTCGACGTTTCCGACGCTCACGGCAGAGGTCTCGGAGCTGACGATCACCGGCAAAGGCGACTTCGCGGAGGTCACGCTCTTGAAGGCAAAGTCGATCGGCGCAGGCATCGATCTCGTCGGACTCGTCCTGCGGCGTGAAATCACGATCGAGTCGATCCGGGTCGACACGCCCGAAGTACAGCTGGTGGTCCGTTCCGATGGGAAAGCGAACTACGACATCGTTCCAGAACGAGCGGGCGGCTCAGAACCGCCCGAAGCCGCCGTCGCCTTCGAGGTCAAACGACTCCGAATTAGCGATGGGTCGCTCACCTATGTCACTCCAAGTGTCCGCGTCGTCGTCGCTGGGCTCGAACACGACGGCCGCGCCAAAATTTCGGGCGCCGTTCAGGAGCTTTCGTTGAAGACCACGGTCGATGCCCTCACGGCTCGGCTCGGGAGCATTTCGTACTTGAAGGAGGCCAAGGCGAGTCTCGATGTGAACGCCACCGTCGACACCGACAAAGAGTCCTTGACGTTTCACTCGCTCGACGTCGCCGCTCAGGAGCTTGCGCTCGAAGGGACTGGAGAGATCGGCTGGGCTGGCGATGGGACGGCGCTGGACTTGAACCTGGCTTCCAAGAAGGGACTTTCCGTCAAGGCGCTGCTCTCCGCGATCCCCAATGCCTACGCGGCGGACTTCAAAGGGCTGACGGCCAGCGGCACGTTTTCGCTCGTGGCGAGCATTGAGGGAGAGCTGGGGCCGGGCGAAGAGGATGTCCCTTCGTTCACCGTGACGGCGAACGTCCGGAATGGAGCGTTCAAGTATCCAGACCTTCCGCTGGGCGTCACCGACTTGGTCCTCGATGCGACCGTGAGGCACCCCGGAGGCAATCTGGACAAGATGCGCATCGACGTGCCGAAGTACGGCTTTGCGACCGGGAAAAGCCGGGCCAAGGGGCGCGTCGCCGTCAGGCGGCCGATCTCGCAGCCACGGATCGATCTCAACTTGGACGGCCGCTTCGACCTCGCGGAGATCTCCAAGGCGTATCCGATTCCCGACGTTGAAGGGGTGGCGGGCCTGGTCGTGACGACGATCGAGCTCGTCGCGAAGGGCGAGCGAATCGAGAAGCTCTCCGGCAACGTCGAGGTCTCGGACCTCAGCTACCGCCCGGTCGATGCGCCTCCGGTGCGCATCCGGACCGCACGCATCGTGCTGTCCCCCGAGAGCACGACGATCAAGGAGCTCGAGGCGGAGGTCGCAGAGAGTGACGTCAGCGTGAACGGGGTCGCTTCACCGCTGACCACGCTGCTGCTGGACGATCAGAAAGTCACCGCGAGTTTGTGGTTGAAGTCGAAGCGTCTTCGGGTCGAGGACTTTGGGTCGAGTGGGCCATCCGATGATGGCGAGGGTGAAACATTCTTGCTGCCAGATGACCTCGACGCGAAGCTTCAGTTCGAGGTTGGAACGCTCACCTACGAAGACCTGGTTCTTCGAAACTTCAAGGGCGCGGGCCGACTGCGAGATCGAAAGCTCTTCCTCGAGGGCGTCCGTGCAGATGCGCTTGGCGGTTCGATGAAGGGCGACGGCAGGGTGGAGACGCCCATCGATGCCCCTGCAAGGTTCGACCTTCACTACACGGTGGACGAGGCGCGCTTCGTCGAAGCGTTTGAATCGCTCCCTTCGATGCGAGCGTTTGTACCGGTCGCGCAGTTCCTCGAAGGCCGGTTTTCGACGGACCTCGACGTGAGCGGAACTTTGAGCGAGGACCTGTCGCCTCGGCTCGATTCGATCACTTCAAGCGGAATTGCAGCCGCGGTCCAAAGCAAGCTCAACAGCAAGTTCAAGCCCTTGGCCGCTCTCAACGAAGCGGTGCCGACCGTTCGGAAACCGCTAGACATCGATAGCTTTCGAACGCGTTTCAAAATCGACGATGGTCGAGTGCGAGTGAACCCCTTCACCGTCAAAGCACGAGGAGTCTCGATGGTGGTCGGCGGAACCCATGGGCTGGACCAAGAGATGAGCTATCAAGTCTCCACCGAAGTCCCGTTGGACGAGCTGACGTCGAAGCTTGCGAAAGAGGTCCAAATGCTGAAGCTGGACCTTTCGAAAGCAAATCTGGTGGGGGTACGGGCGAATCTGACGGGTTCGATCACCGCGCCGCGGGTTTCGGCGACTGTCGACACCAAGGGGCTTCGTGGAGCGGTTGCCGACGCGGTTTCAGCGGAGCTCGACGCGCAGAAAGCGCGCGCGATGCAAGAAGTGACGGAGCAAGCCGAGCGACTGATCGCAGAAGCGGAGAAGCGCGCTGCCCAGATCCGCGAGGAGGCGGCGAAGGCGGCGGAGCTCGCGCGGAAGGAAGGGTATGCGCGGGCCGACCAGCTCGAGCAGAAGAGCGCCCAGAACCCGATCGCGGCGATTGCGGCCAAAGAAAGCGCCAAGCGACTTCGCATCGAGACCGACAAGCGAACCAGGCAGCTCGTCAGCGAGGCAGACAAACGCGCGAACCAGGCGGTGGATGAAGCGCGCAAACGCGCAGCCCAAATGGTGTCCGAGGCGGCGAAGCGGAGTGACCAAACGACCGGGGCGATCGAAGGGCAGACCGACCGAGTGCGATGAGCGAGAGGTCCGCCATGGGGCGAAGCTGCTCTCCACGCGACTCGGAAAGCAACGGAAAAGAGCTCGACTAGGCCCGGAAACGCAGGCTTGCGATGAGCCCAGTGGCGGCGAAGGCGGAGAGGAACAGGAAGAAGTGTTGATGGCCGGGGATGCCGGGGGCGCGGTCGAGCAACCAGCCACCGGCGAGCGCGACGAAGACATCTGGCGTGTAGCCGATCACCGACACCAGGCCGACCGCCGTTCCGGTCGATTCGAGAGGGACCGAGCCTTCCTCGAAGAGCGCGAAGTAGACGCCACGCAGGCCAAACACGGCGGCACAGCCGACGAGGACGTTGGCGTAGAGGATCCACGGCGTGGAGGGCGTGGGGGCGGTCAGGCCGAACCATAGGTATGAAGCGATCATGGTGGCAAAGCAGAACGCGGAAACCCGCGAGGCGGTGAAGCGATCCGCTAGGAGGCCGGCGCCGATCGCGGCCACCGGTCTGACCCAGGCGCTGACCGCGGTGAGCTTCGCACCTTCGACCTCGTTCATGCCGTAAGCCTGGACTGCGAAGAGCGAATAGTTGTCGATGCCCTTGTATCCGACGTAGGCGCAGACGACGATGAGCGCCTGGAGCCAGACGGATCGCAGTCTCAGCACCTTGCGAACGTTTCGCAGAACGGGCGGGTGTTCCACGAGGCGTGCCGGTTGCTCGGGCACGAAGAACCAACACAGGGCGCCGGCAAGGGCGGTCGCCGCCGTGTAGACGAGGATCACATTTCGAAGCGCGTCGGCTCGCTCGCTTGCGGTCACGGTCGTCGGGTCTTCGGGAAGCATGAGCTGGAACAGGAATACGGCGCCTGCCGCGACGACCGCAGCGAAGAGGCCGCGACCGCCGTCGAGCAGGCCATAGGCACGGCCCTGCTCATCGGTTCCACCCCAGTCTCGCGTGGCCTTGATGAGTGCGCCCCAGAACAAGAGGATGGTGGTGAGACCCCAGTAGGCAAAGAGCCACCAGGCGCCGGTGAAGCGTGGAATCGTGGCGAAGTAGAGGCCGCCCGCGCTGGTGAACAGAAGAGAGGCAGTCAGTAGTCGGCGCGCCGGGAACCGATCCGCCAGCAGCCCGCCCGGAAAGTAAGCGAGCATGGCGACTACGCCATAGACGGCCTGGACCGCCCCGAGCTCGGTGTTGGTGAAGTCGAAGACTTGCAGAACCGTCGGGCGGAAAAATCGCGCAACGTGAAACGGCAAGCCAAACACCGCCTCGCCGGCGACGATCAAGCATCCGATGAACATGACGCGATCGAGTGAATGCTTCTCGGTCACGCAGCGCCTGGCCTGTCTTTTACTTCACGGTGACCGTGACGCCGGGCTCCATGTCGGCAAACTCGGAGGTGAGAAACCGAGCGTAGCCGGGCACATTGCGTAGGTGCAATTTGAAGAACGACACGACGTAGAGGTTCTGCAGGCGGTTGGCTTCTTCGATGGCGAGCACGTCGGGACCGCAGGTGGCCTCGTAGGGTTCGATCAGCGCCTCGGCGCCGAGGTCGGGCCAGATCTCCGGGCCCCAACCTCGGTCGAGCAGCCAATTGGCAATGGCGCAGATCGCGGCAAAGTGGTTGTGATTCGCGCCAATGATATCGACTTTGTAGACCTGAGGCGCGTTGACGATCTGCTCGAACGCGATGGCGTTGTTGCCGATCGGAACGTTGGTGTCCTCGGTGCCGCCCATCAGCATGACGGGCACGATGATGCTCTCGAGCTGCTCCCGGGTGAAACCGGCGTTGGGGCTCGGCCGGTCGTCGCTCTGGAGCCCACCATCGATGACCGCGGAGATCGGCGCGATGGCCGCGACTCTGGGGTCCGCCGGTGCACCTGCCCAACCCGCTGCCATTCCAACGGCCGTCATCCCGCCAAACGAGTGACCGACGACGCCGACTGCGCTCTCGTCGATGCGCTGATAGAAGGCGTCCTGCGGGTCGTCGTTGCGATCGAACATCGTGTCGATGAGGAACGACACGTCGGGTACGCGATTGGCGGCGGCCTCGTCGAACGAGTCGGGGGTCACAGAGGACTGGGCGTTGCCGGTATGCTCGGGCGAGATGACGATGAAGCCGTGGCTGGCCAGGGCCTCCATCAAGCCGAACGACTGAATCTGAATTCCCCCATAGCCGTGAGAGAACACGAGAAGCGTCTGGTTCGCGCGTGACGACACCGGCAAGCCTTCGACCGCGACCTCGGAAGCAAGGCCAAGCGGGCCGAGCAGGAGGTATTCGGCCACGGGTGAGTCGGCGGCGTCCTCGTCGTCAATCGGATACCAGACGTCGACGAGCAGCGAGCGACCTGCACGCGCGGAGTCGATGGCGGTGAAGGAAGAGTGGCCGACCGCGTTCGGTCCGAGTGCATCGGGTGCATCGATGGGGGCCGTGTTACCGGTGGACGTAGAACCGCTGCATGCGACTAGGAGGCTGACGAGAGCGGCGAGGAACAGAGACCGAAGTGATGAAAGCATAAGTCGGGCCTTGTCGTGATGCATGTCACGGGTTTGATCAAGTGCGGCGGGTGGTGGCGACCGATCCGTGGTGTTTTCGGGGGTCTGGGTTCCTAGCCTGGTTTCGTTTCAAGGGCTCATCACGGAGAGGACGAGCTTTCCTCGGGCGTGACCTTCGTGGAGATGACGGATGGCGTCGGCGGCTTCGCCCAGGGCGTAGGTTCGATGGATGACGGCTGTGACCTTGCCCGATTCGAGGAGCTCTTTGAGAACGAGCAGGTCCTCAGCGCCTTCCTTGGCAACGAAGGTGCGGAACTTCTGGCGAACGAACGGAGACAAAAGGAGCGCACGGATTTGGCGGTCGGTGCCCCCGAGCCAGCGGCCGCCCTCCTCGCCGCCGATGATTACGAGCGTACCCTCGGGCGTGAGGGCGCGCCTCAGGGT
>JABDJF010000759.1 GCA_013002645.1 Myxococcales bacterium | reverse complement strand
GCTCTGGTTCGTGCTGCAGCTCGTGCTGGGCTACATGTCGCTCGGGATGATTTCCGAAGGCGGCGGCGTCGCCTGGTTCGCGCACATCGGCGGTTTTCTCGCCGGCCTGCTCTGGATTCAATTGCTCTATCGAAGGCCTAAGGCGCGTCGACAGCTTCTGTTTCGTTAGGCGCTGAGGGCTCTCCCACTGGCACATCCGCGGCGGGCGCCTTCGCCTCGCTTGGCGCAGGCGTAGCGTCTGGTTCGGCAGCCTCCTCGTCGGGCGCAGTCTTCGGCTCGATGTCAGCCTTCGCGTCGGTGTCAGCTTCGCTGGGCGCGGCTGACGCGGCTTTTGCGCTCGAACCGGCCCCTTCTTTTTGAAGGTTGAGGTTGACGGTTGCAAACATCCGGCGCGTCTCTTCGGTGAACGAAGCGCGCGTCACGAACTTGCTTACCGTCTCGTAGCCGTTCATGGAGAACACGATCTTTCGGGAGCGCGGCATCGAGTTGAACCGCATCTCGCCGGGCGTCACGACCACCCCGCCGCCAACGGCACTCGCCATCGCGCCCGGGGGATCGGTGTTGATTTGAACCACGTATGGGAGAGGCACGAGCTGCAGCGTCACCGGCTCTTGGCCGCCTGTGACCTCGATTTGCTGCCTCTGACCCAGGTAGCCCCGAACCTTCGCGTAGATCGAAAGCTTGGCCCCCACCTCGTGCTCCAGCACGATCGGGGTGCGGCCCATGCGTTTGCGATTGACGGTGACGAATGCGCCGGTTGGCTCCGAGGTGACCTCGAATTGGATGACCCCGGCGTCGGCCACCGTGGCAGGCGCCGCATCTTCAGCTGCCGGCCCGACCGAAGCCGCAGCGGCCTCTGGGCTTTCGTCCTGCTTTGCAGAGCTTGCCGTGTCGACGGCTTCCTCTGCGGGCGTCGAGCCCGAGGCAGCCTCTTTGGGTTCGTTCGCCACAGGCGCAGCAACGGGCGCCGCCGCGCGATCGGGCTCGGTAGCCCGGCTCACGAGCAGCGCAAGCGAGTCGACTAGGCCATCGACCAGCCCGAACTGCCATGCGGCAACCGATGCACCGGCGACGACCAGCATCGCGATGAGCGAAATGACCAACCACGGCCGAGCCGGCTTTTCAGGCCTTGGGCTCATCGTCCACACCGGCTCGGGCGACTGCGGAACCTTGAAGGCCTCCGATGGAATCCCCGGCGCGTCCGGTACGGGCTGCCCCAGTTGCCGATCGTCGGAATCGAAGAAATCCGCGTCGATGACCTCACCGGGCGCAGGGCCGAACGAGTCGACTCCCCCCGTGCCGAACAGGTCCTGAACTCCGCCATCCGCCGATTGGCCGGTCGTCTCGTCCGCGCGCACTTTGGGCATCCTTTGCATCTCGGGATCGAGCAGCGACCCCGCGTCCTTGGCGATCACCGTCGCGGCGGCCTCGGGGCGGTAACTCGCGCCGGGGTACTCGTGGACCTTGGTGGCCTCATCTTCTAGAAAGTCGTCTTCCGGGTCGATCTCGTCGTACGTCGGAGCCGCAGGCGGGCTGACCCGCGCAGCGGCACTGCCACCGGCGCCGCCAAACGCAGACATGGCGCCGCGCGCCTGCGCTTCGGACCCGGATTGTCCGTGCGGAGAAGCAGGCGTGCCGTGAGCCGCAAAAGCGCCATGGGCCGCACCGGAATGGCTGTGGCCCCCGTGACGGCGTGCCCGCTCTGCTTCGGCCTGCGCTTCACGTCGTGCCGCGTCACCGGCCCCGCCGTCCTCCAACGCCGACGCGAGAAATGCGCTGACGTGCCGAACCTTGGTCTGATCTTCGCTCATAGGCTCTTCGGAATCCGGAGCCTGACGGCGGCCGCTCCCCTCTTTGCCTTGATCGTAGACACCGGGGCGCGCTCGGTCGTCGGCGATTCTTTGCACGACGCCGCGGGAATCCGCATCCATCTTGATGAACTTGATTCCCATGCCGGCAGGGTCCTGTGGACTTGCATCGGCTTGTTCGCGTCTCCAAACCACTCGGCCCACGCCGTGGATGAGGGTCGACTCGTCCTGGAGCATGAACTCGAACTTCAGAAGCGTACCGACGGCCAAGGGCTTCTTGGCCTTGATGAATACGCCCCCCTGCGAAATGTCGCTGCTGTAGCGTTCGATGAAATCCTCGAGCGTGGCGCTCTTGTAGCGGATTTTCAGCGAAAGCAGGGTGCGCTTGTCCTTGCGTGCGTCTGCCATGTTCCTTTGTCCGGGACCCTCGATTAAGAGTAGCTAGCGATTCGTGAACCAACAAACGATTCGGTGAGAAAACGACGCCAACGGCGGGTCATTGAACCGTTTCCAGCTGGACGCAAATCGGGCGGTTCCTTCCCGGGGTAGTCCAAATGCGCACATCGGTCGCGCGTGGGTTTCCTGTGCAAGCGCCGTGAAATTCCACGGCCCACTGGGTTTTCGAGCAGTGACCGATCGTCGCCCGGTGGATCGAGAAGCCCGTCCGCAGCACCTCGCGGACGGCGGCGGAGAATTCGTCGACGCGGGGTTCGATGGTCCGGCGCAGGCTGGACCAGGGGCGCCCTGCGCAAACCCCGTGTCCGACGCTCAGGGCGCACGCATCGGCAAGTGAATCCGCCTCGACCACGACATTGAAACTTCGCGTGGAGGTCTCTACGTCGACCTGCGCATCGCGAGCCCACAAAGGCGGCGCCCCTCCCAGTTGTTCGAACGACCGGCCAAACACGTCGACGAGCTCTGGAGCAACGTCGAGCAGCGGTGCCAGCGCGAAGTCACGGCGGTGGAGCTCGCGATGAGGGACGCGAAGGCCGGGCGACTCGTGCGGGCCGCGCTGGTCCCAAAGCAGGTCGAGGTCGATGCTCCTTGGACCCCATCGTTGGTCTGCATCCCGCCGTCGGCCGAGGCGGCGTTCGGTCCGCAGCAGCACGGACAACAGCTCCGCTGGCGAACGATCCGTTTCCAGACGCAACGCGGCGTTGAGATAGCGAGGCTGCGGTGGTCCAATGGGTTCGGTTTGGTAGATGGGGGAGATGGCGGTCACTCGGATCCCATCGCGCGCGTGCAGTAGGGTTCGCGCCGCGCGGATCGCTGCCTCCCTCGCTCCGAGATTCGTCCCCACCCCAACGACAAGCGCGCGCATCGCTCTCACTTCCACAAAAAGGGGACCGTCCCCTTTTTCGTAGGATGGATTGCGGCTAGGTTCGGCGCATGTCGGAGATGCCGCTTTTCGAGCGTCTTCAGAGCCAAGGCCATGATGGCGATGAACGTGTCTTCCGCGTCAGTGAAGTCAACCGTGCGGTTCGCCTCACGCTCGAGGACAATTGGGGAAGGGTGCTCATCGAGGGCGAGCTCTCCGACGTGCGCCGCGCGAAGGGTCACGTCTATTTCACGCTCAACGACGAGGAAGACCCCGCTCAGCTGCGAGGGGTGATGTTTCAATCCGACGTTCGTCGGACCAAGGCGCCGCTCGAGAACGGGGCCCGTATTCGCTTTCGCGGGACGCTCTCGCTTTATACGGCGCGCGGTCAGTTCCAGCTCATCGCGCGCTCGGCGCAGCTCGCCGGCGAGGGAGACCTTGCCGCTCAGTTTCGGAGGCTCCGTGCCAAGCTCGAAGCGGAGGGCCTGCTCGACCGGGACCGCAAGCGCCCCCTGCCCGCGCTGCCTCGCCGGGTTGGCATCGTCACGAGCCGAACCGGGGCCGCTCTGCGGGACATCATTCGCGTGGCCTCCGAACGCTGCCCCGTGCAGATCCTCGTCGCCGACTGCCGGGTGCAGGGCGAAGATGCGCCGGCCAGCATCGTATCAGCGCTCGCGCTGATCCAACGGGTCGAAGATTTGGACGTGGTGATCGTCTCTCGCGGCGGCGGTTCGGCGGAAGACCTCTGGGCATTCAACGACGAAGGCGTGGCGCGCGCGATTGCGGCCTGCCGCGTGCCGGTCGTGAGCGGTGTGGGTCACGAGGTCGACATGACGATCGCCGACCTGGTTGCCAACGTACGCGCCGCAACGCCGTCCAATGCAGCCGAGATCGTCGTGCCCGAGCGAGACGCGCTGCTCCGCGACCTGCGATCATGGGAGCGACGATTGAACCAGGCGCTGGACAATCGGATCGGCGGCCTTCGCCTCCGGCTCGAGCGACAACTGCGCCCGCTGTACGGCGCACGGCGAGTCATCAGCCCGATTCGTCGAGCGCTCCGGGACTTGCACGAGCAGCTGCAGCAGATGCAGCGGTCCGATCTCCGCCAAAGGCAGGAACGGCTTGCCGCGCTACACCGGCGGCTGATGCGCTTGGACCCGCGCTCGGTGCTCCGGCGCGATCAGCGCGAGCTCGCCGCGGTGACCGCCAAGCTCAGGGATGCAGGCCGCCTGCCGGTTCGGCAGCGACGCGACCGCCTGCAGTCTCTCGAGTTTCGATTGCACGGTCGCGGGCGGCCGCTGGTGCGGGAGGCGCGCGCGACGCACGCCGAGCTTTGTGCGCAGCTGGACGCGCTTTCCCCGCTGAGGGTGCTCGAGCGCGGGTATGCGATCGCGCTTCACGAGTCGACCGATCGTGCTGTTCGGAGCACGGCCGAAGTGAAGCAAGGCGACCGGTTGCGCGTCCGAGTGTCTGATGGCGAGTTTGGCGCAAAGGTCGAGAGTCATGACTGATCCGATTCGTCTCGGGATTTTCGGTTGGCCGGTTGCGCATTCGAAGTCGCCGCAGATGCACGAGTCCGCCGCGAAGGCGCTAGGGGTCGCGCTTCGCTACGAACGATTCGAAGTCGCGCCGGAGGGTTTGGTGGACGCGGTTCTAGCCAAGCACGCTGCGGGCATCGATGGCTACAACGTCACCGTGCCTCACAAAGTCGCGATCATGTCGCTGGTCGACGAAGTCACGCCGGCCGCGAAGTCGATCGGCGCGGTCAACACCGTCGTGCAGCACGGCGGGCGGTACCTAGGCCACAACACGGACGCCCCCGGGCTCGTGCGTTCGCTCGAGGAAGCCGGGGTCGAGCTGCGCGGGGCCCATGTGGTCGTGCTCGGCGCGGGCGGCGCAGCGCGTGCCGCGGTCGTGGGTCTGGCGGATGCCGGCGCCACCGAAATCCGGGTGCTCTCTCGAAGGCCCGAGCAAAGCGAGGCGCTGTGTCGATCCTTGGCCGACGCGGTCGACTGCGGTTTGGAGTCGGCGCCGCTGAGCGAAGCTGGGCGCCATTTCGGCGGTGCCAGCTTGCTCGTCCAGGCGACCAGCGCGACCCTCGAGTCGAACCCGGGCGCCCAGGCGTTCGCCGATTCCCTTCCTCTCCATGCCTTGCCCGAGGGCGCCGCGGTCGTCGACATGGTCTACAAGCCGCTCGAAACGACCCTGCTCGCTCGCGCTGCCGCCCGGGGGTTCTCGACGATCGATGGCCTTGGGATGCTTCTTCATCAGGGCGCGATCGCCTTCGAGATGTGGACCGGCTTCGAGCCGCCCCTCGACGTCATGCGCTCGGCCCTGAGCGACTGATCGCGCTCACATCAAGACGCCGTCGATGGGCTCGATGGGCGGCGGGACTTCTTTATCGCCGAGTTGCTGACGTAGGTCGATCTCGATGGTGCGACAGAGCGCCGTCATTGGCGTGTCGTTGATCTCGTTCTCGAATGGGTTGTTGAGTGAGGCCCCTAGCTGTTCGACCACCATGAAGCTCAGGCAGATCACGACGACCGCGAGGAGCTCGATGGCACGGATGTGGCGATCCGCACTGAGAAAGGCGATCGGGACTGCGACGGCGCTGAGCCAGACCAAGCTGCGAGAAATCAGGCGCACTTCGTCGGGAAAGGCGGTGTTCTTAATCCGTTCGCAGCCCCCCTGAACGTCGTACAGGCTGCTTAGGGTCGCGTCGAAGCGCATCAGCAGGAGCTGTTGGCTCACCTCAGTGCCGATCAGCTCGGCAAGCCGGTCGCCTTGGGAACGAATGAGTCGAGTCGGCTTGTTGGCGAACCCCTGCAGCTCGGCGAGCTCGTCAGCTGCAAGGAAGGGCGCGAGCTCAGCCCAGGAGTCCTGGCCTCGCAGGCTAATACGAAGCGCGTTGCAAAACGCCAGATGCCGATGAACGAGCTCGGTCTGAAATTCGTTTGCCTCTGGGCCGGAACCAAGCTTGGGCACGCGCTCTGGAGTGAGAAGCGTTCCGACTTCGCGTGCGAAGCTGCGGCTCTGGTTGACGAGCGCGCCCCACAAGATCCGGGCTTCCCACCAGCGCTGATAGGACTCGTTGAAGCGGAAGACGATGAAGATGCCGACCACGGTCGCAATCAAGCCGATGGCCGTCGCCGAGAACACGTCGGTTTCGAGTACGCGCGTGTATTGCGAGAGGAGGACGATGGCCTGCTCGGTGACGATCACGGTGAGGATCAGAGCCCAGTTCCGGAGAATGAAGAGCTCGATTGCGCGCTTCAGGCCCGTACCATGTCGAACAATCACTCGGCTTCGAGCTCCGCTACGCCGAAGATCTCGGCCGCGTGCACGAACACGAGCTTCTCGGCTTCCATGACCGGGTCCGGCGTTGCGTCGATGCCCACCGTGCAATCGTCGATTGCAAAAAACTCTTCGGACTCCATGAGCTCGTCGGAGACCCGCACCCCTTTTGGCAGAGACAGCGTCCCCATGACCAAGCCGCCGTCAAATAGGCAGGCCACTTCATGACGCGTCCGGTCGTCGTCTTCGTCGAGGCCGAGCGCGACGTCTTCTCCAGGCACGACGATGAGAACCGCCTTGCGCTGCACCGCCAAGAACGGAATTGTCTCCGGCTGCGCCGGCATGCTGACGTTCGTCATCCGAAAAAAAGCCTCATGCCCATTCAAAAACGGCAACAGCCCCATCCCCGCAGGAACATGCAACGTTCCAATCACCCAACCCGCAGGCGTAAACATCCGCACCGTCGCAACAGAAGGGGACACTCTCCGGGGTTCTAAATACCCGATATGGAGCCGGTTTTGGAAGAAAGATCGCTATTTCGGATGCTTATGGGGGTGGAGCGTGTCCCCTGTGTGCTTTGCGACGGTGCGACGGTCGACGCCGAGGATTTGGCCCGCTCGGCTGTAGTTGCCTTCGCGCTGGTAGACCCAGTTGGCGTAGGTGCGGATGACCTGGTCGAGGGTGGCGTTGGCGTTTTGCATTTGCTCTACGAGCGTATCGAGGGCGCCGCTTGCGGGAGCCGCGGTCGCCGGAAGGTAGCGGCCGTGGATCAGCAGGTTGCGGACACACTGCTCGAGCTCCCTCATGTTGCCGGGCCACGGGTAGTCGAAGCCGACGCCCTGGTCGATTCCAGACATGACCTCTTCAAAGCTTGCGCTTTCGGCGTCGCCGAGGGTCCGTTGAATCAGCACGCCGACCAGATGCGCAAGCTCGTCACGGTCACCCGCAAGCTGCTCCTTGAGCGAAGGGGTCCGAATGACGTCCGAGCAGAGGCGATAGTAGAGGTCTTCCCGAAAACGCCCCGCTTGCATGTCGCGGGCGAGGTCTCTGTTTGTCGCCGCGACGACTTTGCCTCCAAAGCTTCTGGGCTCGCTGTCCCCCAATCGATGAAACGTCCGTGACTGCAGCACCCTCAACAGCTTCACCTGCACTTCCGGCTCGAGCTCGCCGATCTCGTCCATGAAGATCGTCTCGCTCGCCGTCCGGCCTTCCAAATGGCCCATGCGGGCGGCAATGGCTCCGGTAAATGAGCCCTTCTTGTGCCCGAACAGCTCCGATTCGATGAGCGTATTGGACATCGCCGCCAGATTCAGCGGGTGAAACGCCGTCCGGAAATCGCGAGCGAAGCGCCGGCGGGTCCCATCGAACGCAATGAACGAGGAGAGGCCGATCGCGCTTGCAACGAGCTCCTTGCCGGTGCCCGAGGGACCCAGAATCAAGGTGCTCGATTCGTGCATTCGACCTTGGAGGTGACGCAGATAGCGCCAGGGGTCGTGTGTGAACAACGACTCCCAGACGCTCGCGCGCAGCTTCGCAGCAGCGATCGAGTTGCCCAGGATTTGATGAAAGACGAAATGAAAGGCGCGGCGCGTTTGAAAGAAGAGCGCGAACAGGTCGGCGGGGTCGCTTGCCCAACGGGGCGGGCCCACATGCCGAAACAGCTCGCGAAAATCCTGTTGAAACGCGTCGTAAAAATCGACCGTCTCCGCACCATGCTCGGCGATGATCGACTCGTACATCTCGGAGTCGTAGCGATAGTAGAGCACGTACAAGGCAGCGCCCCGAATGAGCTCGCAGTCTTGCTCGCTGTACGCCGCGCCGCGCGCGAAGCCCTCGTCCGCTACTGCCATTTGCCGTTCGGCTTCTCGTTGAATCGCCGGGAGCGCCGGGTCCTCGAGCGGCCAGTCCAACGACCGGCTCCACGGCGAAGTGCGCGCCACCTGCTCGCCCACGATGATCGCCTCGAGCTGGGGCCGCTCGGGGCCAAACGGATTGGTGAATCCGAGCTTTCCGATCGCATCGAGCCGGGCGGCGGTCTTTGGGTCCAGCATGTACAAGCATTGTACACAGCATGTGCATTCTATGTACAAAGCCTGGGAGATGCGTTCTATTTTCCTAATGATTTCAAGCCGATCGCTCCTGGCACACTCCCTGCTCTATCGGGCACAGGAGGTTTCAATGAATCGAATGAAGCGATGGTCCATGAGTGTGACGAGCTGGGTCGACGGCGTCCTGGCCCAGGTCGAGAACCACGAGGCTGCCGTCAGCGCGGCCATCGGCCGGGTCCGACAATCCACGGCGCGAGCACGCGTCCAGCTCAAGCGGGTCGAGCGCGACCAGCAAACCCTGAGAGAGAGCCTCGCCCAGGAAGAGCGGGCGGTCGAAGTCTGGCGTCGACGTGCCATGGCCGCCGAGGATGAAGCGGTTGCCCTCGAGTGCATGCGCCGCCTCAAATCGTCGGAGCGACGGCTGCAGCAGTTGCGCCAGCGTCTGGCGGAGCACGAGCGATCGCACAAAGAGCTCAGTCAAGGAATCCAAATGTTGAACGCGCGTTTGGGCGAGCTCAACGAACGCAAGAACCTGATG
>JABDJF010000745.1 GCA_013002645.1 Myxococcales bacterium | reverse complement strand
GGCGCGGGTACATCGTCCCGCGGCTCAAACGCAGCCCAAACAATCGGAAGTGCCGCAAAAACTCGGCGGCAAAATCGAGGCTGCCACCATCGTGTGAACGGGCTTGGCTCGCAGAGGCGGCCGACGCCTTCGCAAGGAAAGCCTGCAAAATGAGGCGAAACGCCCAAATCTCTTGATGCAGGTTCCTTTGCACACGCTCGCTCTGTCGCTCGCCACGCTCCGCCTGCGGCGGCCGTCCGAGGGCGTGCAGCTTCTTCGCAGCGTCTCGTGCAGTCGTGCGCAGCTCGACAATTCCCTCGTGCATCCTCTGGGCCGCGAGGGCGTTCGTACCGACCGCAGATCGCTCGGGCAAGGGGTCGTTCAACAGAGACCTGGATTTGGCGTGAATGCACGTTGCGATCGCTTCCACCGAAAGGAGCCTCGTCTCGAGCTCGCCGGCAAACGTTTCCACG
The DNA here is from genome assembly GCA_013002645.1 of Myxococcales bacterium. GTDB lineage: Bacteria > Myxococcota_A > Polyangia > Polyangiales > Houyiibacteriaceae > SG8-38. The sequence continues at coordinate 1,668 of JABDJF010000745.1, read as the reverse complement.
CCCTGCACCAAGAGAAAATGGCTCAGAGCTCGAAGCTCACGTCGGACCGCAGCCGTCACGAGGTGCGAGCGGTATATCCCGTGCGGCTCGCAGAGCTGACCATCGGCGATGCCAAGGAAGCGATGATCGCGGAGCAATGCGAGGAAGGCGATCATCGTTGCCGTCCTTGCCGCCTCGCTTTCCCAAGTTTCGAGTTGAGGCGTCAGGCCTTCGGGCTGCACGAGCTCAGCGGCGTTGGAGAACTCCAGCGGTTCGGGTGGCCGAAAAAACGGATTGCGATCGAGCTCATCCAAGAAAAGATCGCTGGCTTCCTGGAAGGTCGCCGCGTCGACACGCGGACGCTCCAATACACGCTCGACGACCCGAAGCGCATCGCCAAGCGATCGGTCGAGCGCGCGCAAAGAAGACTCCGGCTCGCCAACGGGCATATCAACGAGCGCCGACTGTGGAGCCCCGTTGCTTCGCAGTCGCGACACCAACCGAAGACCCCAGCGGTAACCCGCACGCGAGGCGAAGAGGTGGGGATGAAAGTCGGTTCCGAGTCCCGGACGTGCCTGGTTCTCCCAGTCCCGAAACGCCACGAGCCCTGAAAGCAGCGCTTGAAGCGGCAGTAAGGCGTCGGACCTTTGCTCTGCCGTCAACGACTCCCGCCAGCCGCCCCAGAGCTCCGCATCCGCCGGTGACCAGTGCTCCGCCGACGAGAAATGGCTATTGCTGGGCGCGTTTGGGGGGAAATTCATGGGGAGTAGGGTTCACGAAGCGCCCTAGATCGAGGCGCGGAGCTCCGAAGAGCGACTCAGAATAGGTCGGCTTGCGATTTGGCCGGCTGCTCCTTGCCTAGGTGCTCGAAGGCGTGCCGGGTCGCTACGCGTCCCCTCGCCGTGCGCGCCAGCAGCCCCTTCTGAAGAAGATAGGGCTCGTAGACGTCTTCGAGCGTATCGCGCGGCTCGCTCAACGCGGCCGCCAAAGTTTCGATGCCGACTGGGCCGCCATCGTAGTGGTCGATGATGACCGTCAGATAGCGGCGGTCCATCTGGTCGAGGCCCGCCGCGTCCACATCGAGCCGTTCGAGGGCTTCGCGGGCCGAGTCCGCATCGACCTTCCCGTCCGACAACACTTCGGCGAAGTCGCGCGAACGACGCAACAGTCGATTGGCGATTCGAGGCGTGCCACGCGAACGCCGAGCGAGCTCCTGCGCAGCTTCCGCGCTGATCGCGAGTGCGAGCAAACGCGCGCTTCGCTCGATGATCGAGCGCAGGGCATCTTCGGGGTAGTAGTCGAGGCGCGCGACGTACCCGAAGCGTGATCGCATCGGATTGGTGAGAAGGCCGGTTCGCGTCGTTGCCCCAACCAGCGTAAACGGGTTCAACGGAAGCTGCAGCGTCTGCGCATATGGTCCGTCACCGTTGACGATGTCGATGCGGAAGTCCTCGACCGCGGTGTAGAGGTTCTCTTCGACGGTTGCGTTCAGGCGATGGATCTCGTCGATGAAAAGCACGTCATTTGGCTCTAGCTTGGTGAGAAGAGCAGCGAGCTGCCCCTTGTGCTCGATGGCCGGACCGGAGGCCGAGTGCAGCGTAGCACCACGTTCACCCGCCAAAATCAGAGCCAGAGTGGTCTTGCCAAGCCCCGGCGGACCGCAGAACAAGGTATGGTCGACTGGCTCGC
>JABDJF010000713.1 GCA_013002645.1 Myxococcales bacterium | reverse complement strand
AAATTGTAGAGCGGCATCCCATCGGGGCGGAGCAAGATCGAGTCCTGCAGGGTCGAGTTTAGAATCTCAATCTTCCCTTTGACCTCGTCGACCCAGCTCGTGACTCCGCCATGAGGTGCGCGGAAGCGAATCACGTGACGTGCGTCAGGGTCGGCGGGAGGCTCACTCCGGTCTCGCCACGGGCTTTGAAAGCGGAAGCCATCCTTGCTGCCGCTCTTTTGATGGACTTCACGCGCGGCCGCGATTTCTTCCTTCGTCGCGTAGCAGCGATAGGCGTGGCCCGATTCAATCAGCTTCTCGGCGTAGGCGGCGTAGATGTCGAGACGCTCGCTTTGCACATAGGGGCCGTGATCGCCTCCCACTTCGGGGCCCTCATCCCAGTCGAGGCCGAGCCATCGCATCGAATCGAGAACGACCTGGATGCTCTCGTCGGTGCTGCGCTCGCGATCGGTGTCCTCGATCCGGAGTATGAACGTCCCATGGTTTCGGCGCGCCCAGAGCCAGCTGTAGAGCGCCGTCCGCACGCCGCCGATGTGCAAGTAGCCGGTGGGCGACGGGGCGAAGCGAACGCGAACCTCGGACATGGCCGAAGGGCTACCTGCCGCCCGTGACTCGGTCAAGCGAAGCGGCGGCTAGCTTTGGCCGCTGGGCTTTGGATTGGCTTCGAGAACACCGGCGAACGAGTCGCGGTACGCCCAGGCGAGGAACAGCTGCAGGACGACGATGACGAGCGCCATAGGCAAGCCCGCTCGGTCCAAGAACACGTGAAACAGGAGAATGTGCACGGAGACGGGAGCCAGCAGAATCAGGCCGAGCGGGAGGAATCGTCCCGTCAAGATCATCGAGCCGGCCAAAACCTCGACCAGCTTCACCACCATCATGAAGTATCCCGTTGCAACGAGGGCGCCCATGAGCGAACCAGCAGCTTCAGCCATTTCCGGGGTTGGAATGAAGTTGAAGAAGCCGTTCAAGCCAAAGACCACGAAAATCAATCCCAGCACCACGCGTGCGCCTATGATTGCGAACTTCATTTCACGCTCCTCTTCTTGGTCACGGTGGAACTTCCGTATGCCCGGGGCCCGAAGATAACTCCATAAGCCGTCGAATTGCCAGCTGTCCTCCCGACTTGCATCGAATCGCCTTGACCCAAACTGGCTCCGTGATCACGCTCACGCGTTCATGGCAACGCCTCAGGTTCTGATTGAACGACTCAACCGTGGCGTTCAGAAGCGCAACGCTCGCTGGGCATTCCTGGGCGATGCGGCCTTCGGCGACGCGCTCCGTCTTCGCCGCTTTCGCTTGGGCAATGGGCTGACCGTGCTGACGCTAGTCGATCGTTCCGCGCCGACGGTGAGCTACCACAGCTGGTTTCGCGTCGGTTCTCGGCATGAGCGCCCAGGCAAGACCGGGCTTGCGCACCTGTTCGAGCATCTGATGTTCAACGCGACACGGAACCACCCGCCTGGCGACTTCGACCGCCTGATGGAAGGGGCCGGGGCCGAGGCCAACGCGGCGACGTGGACAGATTGGACATACTACTACGAAAACGCGCCTCGGAGTGCTTTGCCGCTTCTCATCGAGCTCGAAGCCGATCGCATGGCGAATCTCGTTCTTCGTGTGCCCCAAGTCAGCTCGGAAAAAGAAGTCGTTGCCAACGAACGAAAGCTACGTGTGGACGATGACGTCGAGGGCAAGGCCCTAGAGCTTCTGTACGAGCACGCGTTCGTTCGCCACCCCTATCGCTGGCCGACGATTGGTTCCATGGACGACATTCGCGGCTTCACCGTGAAGGATTGCCGCGAGTTTTATCGAACGCACTATGCGCCGAGCAACGCAACCATCGTCATCGCCGGTGATTTCAGCGAGCACAAAGCGCTTTCGCTGGTTCAGAAACACTACGGAGGCCTGTCTGGTGTTCGCCGAAAAGAAGGGCGTATGGTGTCCAAGGAGCCCCCGCAGCGTGCCGAGAGGGTCTTCCAGCTCCCGGCGCCCACGCCGACGGAAAAGATACTACTAGGCTACCGCGCGCCATCGTTTCTAGACCCCGACACACCGGCGCTCGTCCTTGCAAGCGAGGTATTGTTTGGCGGACAGAGCTCGCGACTGCACCGACTGTTTTGCTTGGACGAAGAGCTCGCACTTTCAGTGCGGGGCTCGATTTCGCCTTTCGTCGACCCCGGCCTCTTCGAGATCTGGATTCTTCTCCGGGAGGGAAAGAAGAAAGCCGTTGCCCTGGCGCTGCTCGATCGGGAGCTCGACCGGCTCGGCACCGAGGGGCCGACCCCGATCGAGCTCGAAAAGGCGATCAGTCAGATGGAGCTTTCGTTTTTGCACAGCATGGAAACCGCGGGAGGGAAGGCCGAGCAGATCGGTTTTTACGAGACCGTTGCCAATGACGGCGCCGCAGTGTTCGAGCGGCTCGAGGCCTACCGGAACGTGTCGACCCGCGACGTGAAACGGGCAGTCACCAAGTACCTCCGTCCCTCGCGGCGAACGCGCATCGAGATTTTGCGAAGAGCGTCATGAGCGTTCTGGTCGAGTCGAGTGATGTGCTTCCACTCGTCGATGTGGAAATCGCATTCGCAGCAGGAAGCCTTCAGGACCCGGCGGGTCGAGAGGGTCTTGCCATGCTCACGGGGCACCTCATGCGACGGGGCCCGCGGGGGCTGTCCCAGCAACGCTTCGAGGATCGGCTCGCAAGCCTTGGAGCACGTGTATCGGTCCAGGTCTCGATGCGCTCGACCCGGATTCGCGCGACCGTACTTCGCCGAAACTTCGAGCCATTGCTGGGGCTTCTAGCCGATTTGGTTTGGCGGCCTGCCCTCCGTGCCGGCGATTTCGCTAAGCTCAAACGTCAGGCGCAGGCGGCGCTGATCTCGCGACTCGACGACGACCAGACACTCGCGGCCCTATGTTTCCGCGAGGCGCTTTTCGGCGAGCATCCGTATGCGCGCGCTCAGAGTGGGACGGCGGAGAGCCTTGCTCGCATCGGTCTCCAGCAGATCGAGAGCTTCTACACGCGAAACATCGAGAAGCGGGCTTTCTTGGTCGGAGTGGCTGGTGACGTCTCCGATGCCGACGCGCGCGCGCTGGTCTCGTCATACTTCCCACGGCCCAAACGGCAAAAGCGCAAAGACTCGGTCGTTCCAGCAACTAGGACGCGTCCCGGCCGTCATGTGGTCATCGTCGACAAGCCCGAACGAACGCAAACCCAACTCTACATCGGGACCCTCGGCGCGCGCACGCGCGATCGCAAGCTCTTCCCGCTCATCGTGTCCAACACTGCATTTGGTGGGACCTTCAGTGGTCCACTGATGCAGGAAGTCCGCGCCGTCCGGGGCTGGAGCTACTCCGCACACAGCCGTTTGCTGCATGCGAAGCAAAAAGAAGCTTGGTACATGTCGACGGCGCCCGCTGCCGAATACTCGGCGGATTGCGCAGCGCTACAACTGAACTTGCTCGAGCGCTGGGTCGATCGTGGAATCAAGAAGTCTCAGCTCAGCTTCGCGCAGCGCTGGTTGATAAACAGCCACTGCTTCGATCGCGACACGCCCTCCAAACGCCTCGACACGCGCCTCGATGTCGAGCTCCTCGGGATTCCTCGCAGCTATGTCGAGAAATACGACGAGCTCGTGGCTGGCGTCAGCCTCCAGAATGCCAATGAAGCGACGCGCGCCAGAATCTCAGCCAGAGACATCACAATTGTCG
>JABDJF010000351.1 GCA_013002645.1 Myxococcales bacterium | reverse complement strand
TCGGGCTCTCTTTCGGCGCGCCGGAAGACCCATCCGTCCTTCCCAAGCCGAAATTCGAATCGGCGACATCAACATCGAAACCGGTGCACAGACCCTTACGCGTGGCTCCGACACGATGCATCTATCGTTCTACGAGGTGGAGCTCTTGAAATTCCTCTGGGAGCGCGAGGGCGAACCCGTCTCGCGGGACGAGATTCTGGAGAAGGTTTGGGGCCTGGAAGCCGGTCCCAACAATCGCACGGTCGACAATTTCATCGTCAAGCTGCGCCGCAAGGTCGAGCCCAAGCCCGATCGCCCGGTGCACATTCTGACGGTCTACGGCGTCGGCTACAAGCTCGTATGTTGATCCCGTGGGGACCGGAGTCACCACCTTCCTCTGGTACGGGCTTTGCGGCGGCGTCCTAGCGCTCACCATCATCGTGAGCGTCGGCCTTTTCATGTGGGGAACCCATCGTGAGAAGAGGAAACGCCGCGATCTGCCGCCGTCTTGACCTGGTGCAGGCGGGTCGTTACAACCAACGCGCTTTAGAGAGAACTTTGGTGGACGAGGATAGTCTTTGCCGCGAAAAGAAGAACGAGGCGGGCTTGGCCGCCGGCTAGCCATAGGGATCTACTCGATCGCCCTGGCATACTTGGTCATCGTGGGTTTTGCCTCGGTCATCCCACAGGTGTTCTGGCCCGAGAGCGATGCCTCTTTTGATCTGGATTGCTCCGATGGCCTGCAGCTCCTTCGACACGAGGTCGACGAGCTGCGGCTCGCATACCTCGCCAAGAACGCGACAGACGAAACGACCCTTCAGAAATCTCTCGAAGCCTGGGATCTTCGACTCAACGAGCTGGCCAAGCGCTGCGACGAAGACCACGTACATTTGCTCAATCAATACCGATACCGCGTCGAGCTCGGCCTTCAGAGGTACATTCGGGAAGACGCCCCTCTTGCCAATCGCGTGACCGAAGCGCTCGGCTCGAGACCGGTTCCTCAATCTCCTCAGAACCCGGAGCCCAGTCCATGACCGAGACGCCCGAAGCCGAGCCGCCCGAAGCGGACGGCGCCGAGACTTTTGCAGAACTTGGCATACACGAGGACGTCCTCGCAGCGATCGATGAAATGGGTTGGGAAACCCCGACCCCAGTGCAGCGTGACTCCTACCCGCTGGCCATCGCTGGACACGACATCATCGTTCAGTCCCGAACGGGAACGGGCAAGACCGGCGCGTTCGGGATTCCGCTCGTCGATCGATTGCTTTCGGATGGGGGGGACGAGCAAGCCCTGGTGCTCGCTCCCACGCGGGAGCTGGCCCTGCAGAGCGCGCGCGAGATTGCAAAGCTCGGAGCCCGCCGCAGCATCGATACCGTTGCCGTCTACGGCGGCGCGTCGATGGAGCAACAGGTCCGCGCACTCGAGAAAGGTGCGCGCGTCATCAGCGGAACGCCGGGACGCGTCCTAGACCACCTGAAGCGCGGGACGATGAATGCGTCGCGACTGAGGGTCTTGGTGCTCGACGAAGCCGACGAAATGCTGTCGATGGGCTTTGCGAAAGAGCTCCACGCCATCATCGAAAGGCTCCCCAAGAAGCGTCAGACCCTGTTGTTTTCGGCCACTGTCGACCGTGCGATCAAACGTGTCGCCGAGAAGCATATGCACGAACCGCAGTTCCTGGGCCTCTCGGGAGACCACGTCGGCGCCCTTGGAATCGAGCATTTCGTCTACATGGTCAGTGGCGTCGGGCGCGTCGCAAACCTGATTACGGTTCTCGAAATCGAAGATCCGGAGAGCGCCCTCATCTTCTGTAACACCAAGGCCGAAACCGAAGAGGTCTCAGCGGCGCTCCAGCGCGCGGGATTCAATGCGGAGTGGCTGAACGGCGACCGCCCTCAACGGGAGCGCGAAGAAGTGCTGGGTCGCGTGCGTCGTGAAGAGCTTCGCTTCTTGGTTGCAACCGACGTCGCTGCTCGCGGTATCGACGTGTCTCACCTCACCCATGTGATCAACTTCTCGCTCCCGACGAACGTCGAGCAGTATGTGCATCGCACTGGGCGAACGGGGCGGGCCGGGCGAACGGGAACGGCGATCACGCTGGTAGGCCCGACAGAGCTGGGGATTCTGTACTACCTCCGCCTGCAGTACCGGATCTTCCCCATCGAGCGGACGCTGCCGAGTGAGGGCGAGCAGCGAACTCGCCAGGAGGCCGACCGCATCGCATTGATTGACGCGGCCTACCCCAATGCGCCGAACGAGCATGACCTCGCCTTGGTGCGGCGCTTCATGAGCCACGCCGATGCGGAGCGGATGCTCGCGGGCCTGCTCTCGGCGTTCTTCGGTGAGGAGACTGGCGATGTCGACAAGGTCGCCGCGACCCGTCGGAGGCGCGGTAAACAGCACCCAGATGACCACAGCGAGGTCAACGGCGACGCCAACGACACCGGGTCCGAAGCAGAGGAGGAGCCGCCAACGGCGACCCTGTATGTCAACGTGGGTCGGCGAGACGAGCTCAGGGCGTCGGAGCTGGGCCGAATGCTCCGAGACCGAACCGGCCTCAAACGCAAAGAAATCGGGCGCATACGGGTCCGTGACAAGCACTCGCTCGTCGATGTTCCCGAGGCCCGCGCCCAGGACATCATCGAGTCGATGGCCGGCGCCGTGCTGGGCGACCGGGAGCTCGAGCTGGAGCTGGCCAAGGGCGACTAGCCCCTTCCTGTGCCTCGGGCGCCAGCGCCCCCAGGCGGCCCTCGACCCAAATTTGGGACACCCTGCTCCCGTCGTCTATCTTGTTTTTCGGAGATGGCTCAGGGGATTGCGTCGACGAGGCCTGCCGCAACGGGGTTGCACCCAGGGGCTGTGGTTGGGGGAAGATTCGAGGTCGTCGATCAGGTCGACGAAGACCCGCAGGGCGTCGTCTGGTCAGCGAAAGACCAGCAGACCAAGCGCTCGATTCTGGTTCGCGTCATCAAGCCGGAGATGGTTCCAGCCGCGGCGGCACCCGAGTTCAGGGAGGCCTGCCGGGCTGCTGCCACACTGACGCATCGCAACATCGCACGTGTCTTCGGTGTGGGCCGCACGCCGAAGGGCGAGCATTTCGTCGCCAGCGAATGGATCGACGGCGTTCCGCTCTCGGAATTCATTCAGGCCCGCGACCGCGACGGCGATCCGATTTCTTTGCGGGGCGTCTACAACGTCATTGCACACCTCTGCAGCGCGCTCAGCTACGCCCACGAAAAAGGCCCGCACGGAACCTTGCGCCCCAGCGTCATCTCGGTAACGCGAGGCGGCCGGGTCAAAGTTCGCGACTTCGGCGTCGGCCAAGTGCTTTTGGAGACCGCGGGTCCCAGGGCCTTCCGGGACTCCGACCACGCCTGCTTGGCACCCGAGGTCAAGCGGGGCGAACCCGCCACGGCGCGGAGCGACGTGTTTGGCATTGGGGCCATTTTGTACGAGCTGCTCACCACGCGAAGGCCTGGCTCCGACTTCGTCGCGCCGTCGGAAGTTCGCGACGACATTCCGGCGGACGTCGATCGGATTTTGCTCGACTGCCTGGCGCCCGAGCCCGCCGATCGGTTCGACTCGCCTGAATCGATGCGCAACGCCCTTCTGCCTTTCCTGAAGGAGGCAAACTCCTCACCACCGCCGGACGCGGGCTTCAGCGTGGACATCGACATCATCAACTCGGTGGCGCCGCCTGCCGACGTCGAAGTCCCGATGCTTTCCTTGGCGCCGCAGCCTTCGCCACCGCCGCCGGCTCCTCCGCGGCGTGGCCTGATGAGCCTGATCAACCAGCTTTCGTCGGATTCGAAGCAGCGATGGATGGTTGCGCGCGACAAGATGGACCACGGCCCGTTCAGCGCGCGGGAGCTCATCGAGCGGCTCAACGTTGGCGGTTTCGCCGGCGACGACGTCACGTTCAACGTCGATACGGGGGAACGCAGAGCGCTGCGGGAGTGGCCGCAGTTTCGCGAATTCATCTTGCAACGGGAGCACCAAGACACCGCTGCGGCAGAAGCGGCGGCCCGTGCGCATGCGCAGAAATCGGAAAAGCGCTCGTCGGCGATGAAGTTGCTCATCGCCGTCTCCATCGTTGGCCTCGTGGTGATTGCGGTTGGCGGTTTCCTTCTATCCCGCTCGAGTGATGTCCGCGAGATAGCGTCGACCGAGCTCGACGATCTATTCAAACTGGGCAAGATCACGACCGGTGAAGCCGGTCTGCTTCCGGACCGTCCAACGCGCCCTCGAAAGCGCGGATCGAGCGCTGCTCCACCGACCCGCCGCAGCGGGTTCTCGAGCTACGACGATGCGATGAGCCGCGCTATCGAGCTCGGCGATGCTTCGCAATCGGGCGGCGAAGGACGCCTTACCGGCGGTCAGGTCGCTAGCGTGATGAATCGCAACCTCAATCGCTTTTACAACAGCTGCGTGCTTCCCGAGGTCCGGAGCGGCGGCAAACCTGGGAACGTCAAGGTAGACCTCGCGATCGCGGGGACCGGCTCAGTGCTTGGCGCAACGGTCCACGGCGGCAGCGCCGGTTTCCAGGGCTGCATGAGCAGCCAGATCAAGAGCGTCCGTTTCCCGACATTCGGCGCGCCACGAATGGGCGCACGGTATTCGTTCACCGTGAACTAGAGGGCAATCGGCTCACGGCTTGAGCACCGCTGCGACCTGCGGGATCCTCGCAAAGCGGTCCTTGTCGGCCGCCTTTTCGAGCGCATCTTCTGGAGCAACCTTACCGGCGGCCACGAGCTTTTCGAGGACCGAGTCGATGCTCTGCATCCCATGTGATCCGCCGCTTTGAATCAAGCTGGTGAGCATGGACGTCTTGGCCTCGCGGATCGCCGCCGCGACACCGGAGGTTCCGATCAAGATCTCCTGAGCAGCGATGCGGCCGCTTCCATCTGCCTTGCGCATGAGCTGTTGGGCCACGATGCCGGCTAGTGAGTCGGCCAGCATGCCCCGGATTTGCGGTTGTTGGCTCGCAGGAAACGCGTTGACGAAACGGTCGATCGTCGCGGGGGCCGAGTTGGTGTGAACCGTGGCAAAGATCAAGATTCCGAAGCTGGCGAGCTGAAGCGCCATTTGCATCGTCTCGCGGCCGCGTAGCTCGCCCACGAGGATCACATCGGCGTTTTCCCGTCCAGCGCTTCGAATCGCGTCGGCGAAGCTCGGCGTGTGTTCGCCCACTTCGCGATGGGTAATCTGACACTTCTTCGGTGTATGAACGAACTCGACCGGATCTTCGATCGTCAGGATGTGCGCTTCGCGGTTGCGGTTGATGTGATCGAGCATGGCCGCGAGGGTGGTGCTCTTTCCGCTGCCAGTCGGGCCGGTCACGAGCACCAACCCAGCACGCCGCTCGGCCAGCTCGACGACCGCACGCGGAAGCCCCAGCTGCTCGGTCGTGAGAATCTCGCTTGGAATCGTTCGAAACACGGCGCCCGGGCCGGTCGTCTTGTAGAAATAGTTGGCTCGAAACCTCGCCTTGTCTTGGTATCCATATGCGAAGTCGAGGTCACGATAGGCGTGAAAGTAGTTGCGGCGATCCTCGTTGATGATCTCGTCCATGAGCTCGGCGATCGTGCGGTGGTCGAGGGCCCGGTCATCGACCGCGACGAGCTCACCCTTGGCGCGGATCATGACCGGGTAGCCGATCGAAAGGTGAAGGTCGGACCCTCCCCGTTGAAGCAATACGTCGAAATAGCGATCGAGAGCTGGCACCGTCTAGCCGCCCTTCTTCGCAAAGAGATTGCGCTTGGTGCCCTTGGTGCCTCGTCCGGGCGGCTCCTGGGGTGGTGACAGAGGTTGCGAGTGGCCGATGAGGCGGGGATCGTCGGCAAATTTCTTCGCTGTTTCGATCGAGATGGCGCCCGACGACACGAGCTCGTTGAGCGAGTCCTCGATGCGAATCATTCCGAATGCGCGGCCGCGCTGCAGAAGGCTCGGAAGCTGAAAGAGCTTGTCGTCGCGAATGAGCGACCATAGTGCCATCCCGCCCGTCAGGAGCTCGACCGCGACGACCCTCCCATCCCGGTCGTTCCGCGGCACCAGGCGCTGGCTCACGACAAACTTGAGGACACCCGCCAAGGTGGATCGGACCTGCGATTGGTCGTCGGGAGGGAACATGTCGATCAAGCGGCCGATCGTTCGCGCGCCTGACGGCGTGCTCATCGTCGCGAAGACGAGGTGTCCAGTTTCCGCAGCTTCGAGAGCCTTCTCGACCGTTTCGCGATCGCGAAGCTCGCCGATCGCGATCACATCCGGATCTTCACGTAGCGAGCCCTTCAACGCGGAGTGAAAGCTCTTCGTGTGGATTCCGACTTCGCGCTGACTGACGATGGCCTTCTTGATGGGATGAATCACCTCAACCGGATCCTCCACCGTGATGATGTGCACGCTCCGTTCGCTGTTGAACAGGTCGACCAGGGCGGAAAGGGTCGTGGTTTTTCCAGCACCGTTGGGACCGGAGACCACCACGAGGCCCTGATGGTAATTCAGCATCTGACGAAGCTCGCTCGGCAGACCGAGCGAATCGAGAGTTGGCGGCTCTGGCATGATGAGACGGAAGCAACCTTTGATTCCGCTTCGCTGCTTATTGACGTTGACGCGCAGGCGGCCAACGCCTTCCAGCTGACAGGCAAAGTCCGCGTACCCGAGCTCTTCGAACTGCTTGGCACTGCGCTCGTTTAGAAGAGGCATGACCAGACCGCACGCCTGTTGGTCGGACAGGGTCGGCCCGGCGGCAGCCAGACGCCCTGCAGAGCGAAGCCGCGGCGGCTCTCCCGACATGATATGGACGTCGCTGGCAGCTTGCTCACGGGCCTGCATGAGCAGCGCGCGCAAGCCGGCAGGCGCCGTGAACGGAAGGTCCGACCGCACGAACTCACCGAGTGGCGAGGCTTCTACAGGGGGTCGATACGAAACCTGGGGCTGAGGCGCCTCCATCGGGGCTACCGGGATCGGAACCGCAGCTGCGAGCTCTCGGCGATCCTTTGCCGGCATCGGCGGAGGCTCATACGAGTCCACCGCTTGCTTTTCCTCCACCGCGTCCGTCGGGAGCGAAACGCGAACGGGCGCGACTGCGCCAATCGTCGCCGCAGGCAACTCGGTGTTCCGTCCGGCGCGACGCACCCGCAACAAAAGCATTTCGCCCGAGCGTGCCACGGTCACGATGTACTCAACACCTTCGATCAGAGTCGCGGTCGGGGCGGACGCGCCATCTTGGCTCGGAACCAGCCGCTGCAAGGGTGTGTCACGGACCAGCTTCAGAATGTGCCTCGCACTCATTGGCTCGCTGGTCACCGCCTTGTGTTTCCCTCGCTTTTTCGCGGTAGCGGTAGCGCCGCTTTGGAACACGATCTCGGTCACATCACCCCTATCGAGGTAGTGCAAGAAGTCTCGAAGCTGGCCCACGTTTCCAATATTATTGCTAATTTTCACTGTCTATCAAATCACAATGGCCTTTTTCTGGGGCCCCGACGCTGAGGGATCCTGTGACGTTGGAAATTCAACAAAACCGTTGGTTTGACAGCACTCCGCAGACGTTGCTAGCGTTTCGAATTGCGAAAAGGCATTCAAAGCCCTTGTCCGCAGGCAGCGGAAAAGTGTAATATAAGTAGCATCATGTCCGAGGAAAAAGAGTCTTCCGTTCTCTTCAATCTCCGCGAGCTCATGAATCTCGAAGAGGATCGGGTTCGCAGCGAAGAAGAGGAACGTCTGGCGCACGAAGCGGCGGAACGAGAACGCATCGCAGCGGAAGCCCAGGCGCGGCACGAAGAAGAAGCCGCTCAACTGCGCGCCGAAGAGGAATCGCGTCAAGCTGAAGCCAAACGGATCCGTGACGCCGAAGAGCTGTCCGCGCGGGAGCGCGATGAAGCACAGCTGCGCGTCCGTTTGGAGCAGGAAGCACGCGAGAAGGCGGATGCCCACTCTCGCATGCTCGACCACGAGCGCGAGCTGGCAGCGATCAGCGCGCAGCAGCGCAAGGGTGTGCACCCCGGCCTGCTCGCAGCAGCGGCGGTCTTGGTTCTTGGCCTTGGCGCCGGCTCCTACTTTGGATACTACAAGCCAAAGATGGAACGTCGCGAGGCTGCGGCACTGGCGGCGAAGATGGATGCCGAGCGAGCCGCGCGTGAAGCCGAACAGGCCCGAGCCGATGCAGAGCTCGAAGCCCAGAAGCGAGCTGAAGCCGAAGCAGAGCAGGCCCGCCTCGCGGAACGAGCCAAGCGCGAGGCACAGGCTGCCGCAGCGGCGCGCAGAGCCTCGGCCCCGGGTGCGCCGGCCAAACGACGCGGGAGCTCGAAGCGACGCAAGGCCGACACCGACGATCCACTGGCGGGGCTGGACAGCCTCTAGTCTGCGCCGTAGCGTTGCTGCGGTGATTCATGGATGAAAACGACCCGCGGTCGCGCATTGCACTTGCGCTCGATGTTCCAAACCTCGAGGCAGCCCAAGCACTGATCGAGCAAACTCAAGAGCACCTGGGCGTTTTCAAGGTGGGGTTGGAGCTCTACACGGCGGTGGGTCCGGCGGCGGTCGAAGCGGTTCGCGCCGCGGGCGCCGAGTGTTTTCTCGATCTCAAGCTCCACGACATCCCCGCGACGATGGGGCGCTCGGTTGCCTGTGCCGCATCGATGGGCGTCGCCTACCTGACGGTGCACGGGGCGGCCGGGCACGAATCTCTGCATCAGGCTTTCATCCACGCTGGCTCGACTCGGCTCCTGGCGGTGACGGTGTTGACCAGTCTCGACGCTGCTGCGCTCGAAGGCATTGGACTGACTGGAGGGCCGCGCGACGCATCGGACAGGCTGGCGAAGCTGGCTTGGGGTGCGGGGCTTCGGGGCTTCGTTGCCTCCGCGCAAGAGTGCGCGGCCTTGCGCGCCTCCCTCGGAGAAGAGGCGTTTCTCGTGACGCCCGGGATTCGACCGAGAGGCGCAGATGTCGGAGACCAGAAACGCGTGATGACCCCGGCCGACGCCATCGCAGCGGGTGCCGACCTACTCGTGGTCGGAAGACCGATCCGCGACGCAGTCGATCCCGCCCAAGCCGCTGCAGAGATCGCGCGCCAGGTGGGAGTGGCGCTTTCGCAATGACACGCGTGATTGCGGGGCGACGGCCCGTACTCGAAGGGATGCGCGGCGGCGCCAACGTTCGTCAGGTGTATACCGAACCGCGACGCGTGTTTCCAGATGTCCTCGAAGCTGCGGAAGCTCGAGGCATTCCGATTGCCAACCGGGATCGCGCTGCGCTCGACAGGTTGAGTGACGGCGTGAGGCACCAGGGTGTCGTCGCGATTGCGGACGACTACCAGTTCTCCGAGCTCGAGGAGATCCTCGCCCACGCCGAGGGTGCGCCTGTGCTGGTCGCCCTCGACCAGGTCACCGATCCCCAGAATTTGGGCGCCATCATTCGAAGCGCGGTGACCCTCGGCCTCGACGGCGTGATCTTCCCCAAGCATCGCGCCGCTGGGATCACCAGCGCGGTGGTCCGGGCCTCGGCCGGTGCGACTGAGCACGCATCGATCGCACGGGTCACCAATCTTCAGCGGACCTTGCTCTCTCTGTCCGAGTCCGGAATGGAAATCATTGGGCTCGACGCTCGCGCCGACGTCGAGCTTCAGGAGCTCGCGCCAAGCAGCGCGGGGCGTATCTTGGTCATCGGCTCGGAGGGCAAAGGCCTGCGCCGAATGGTTCGACAACGCTGTGATATCGTCGTCCAGATCCCTCAGAAAGGTCCAATGGACTCACTGAACGCATCGGTGGCCGCAGCAATCGCGATGTACGAGATTTCAGGGAAGCGGGTCGCACATGACCGATGACAACCTGGCCCGTGAGCAAAAAGAGGAGACGGTCCGCCGCGTCCTCATTCTGACCGGCGGCGGCGACGCCCCCGGGCTCAACGCCGTCCTGCGCGCCTTCGTCAAGACGGCGACCGGCCTCGGCCTCCAGGTCTACGGCTCCGAAGACGGTTTCGCCGGCCTGATCGAGGAACCCAGTCGTGTCGTTCGACTCATGCGATCGGACGTTCGCGGCATCCTCCCGAAAGGCGGCAGCATCCTAGGCTGCTCCGATAGGGCAAACCCGTTCGCCTACCGAGCGCGCAGCGCCGACGGCAGCGCAAAGACCATCGACTTGTCCGAAAGGGTCATGGCCAAGCTTGACGCGCTCGAGATCGACACATTGGTTCTCGTGGGTGGCGGCGGGACGATGGAAATCGGCATGCGCTTCGCAAAGCTTGGCGTTCAAGTCGTCGGCATTCCCAAAGCCATCGGCAATGACCTTGCAGCGACAGACCTCAGCTTCGGCCTCGACAGCGCCGTGACCACCGCGACCGCTGCGATCGACACCCTCCACGCCACCGGCGACGCGCACGACCGAGTCATGGTCCTCGAGGTGATGGGGCATGATTCGGGCTGGATCTCGCTGATGTCTGGCATCGCGGGCGGCGCGGACGTCATTCTCATCCCCGAGATTCCGTACGACGTGGATCGGGTGATCGAGAAGATCGCAGAGCGTACGTCGCCGTCCGGTAACTTCAGCATCGTCGTCGTGGGAGAAGGGAGTAAGCCGGTCGGTGGCACCGTCTCGAGCATCACCGAAAAACAGGACCGTGTCTCCCAGGGCCCCGGTGGTCCAGGGTTCGACCTGGCGCGGCTTCTGGAAGGGCGGATCGACCACGAGGTCAGGGTGACCGTGCTCGGGCATTTGCAGCGAGGCGGTTCGCCCTCCTCCTTTGATCGGATTCTCGGCACGCGTTTTGGGGTACGTGCCGCGGAGCTCTGCTACCACGACAACGTCGGCCAAGTCGTCGCGCTCCGAGGCCAGGACATCGTCGCTGTGCCTCTCGAGGCGGCGGTGGCAAACCTCAAACGCGTGCCACCCGA
The DNA here is from genome assembly GCA_013002645.1 of Myxococcales bacterium. Classification (GTDB taxonomy): domain Bacteria; phylum Myxococcota_A; class Polyangia; order Polyangiales; family Houyiibacteriaceae; genus SG8-38. Next base: position 3,831 of record JABDJF010000351.1, on the reverse strand, counting down.
CGGAGAGCTGGTTGCGGTTGCCCGTGCCCTTGGGATCGAGCTAGGCCAGGAGTGACATGCCTCGTACCGCCGCAGCCTTGATTATCGGAAACGAAATTCTATCCGGCAAAATCGTCGACACCAATACGACGTTTCTCGCGCAGACGCTATTCGAGCTCGGTATCGAGCTTCGGCGCGTGGTCGTCTGCCCGGATGAAATTGACACGATCGCAGAGGACCTCAGCGCCCTACGTGCCACGCACGACCTCGTATTCACCAGCGGCGGTGTCGGCCCGACACACGATGACGTGACCATCGAAGGGGTGGCGGCGTCCTTCGGTCGGCCGGTCGTTCGTTCCGAAGCCGTCGAGAAGATGATTCGCCACTACTATGGCGACCGCGCGACGGAAGCCCACTTCCGTATGGCCAACCTGCCCGAGGGGGGAGAGATGATTCGTAGCTCAGACGCTCCCTGGCCGACCGTCGTCATCGAGAATGTGTTCGTACTTCCCGGCGTCCCCGAGATCTTCGAGCTGAAGCTTGCTGACCTACGCAAACGGCTCGATCGGGGCCACGAATTCCATTCCCGAGCGGTGTACACCCTGAGCGGCGAAGGCGAGATCGCGAGCTTGCTCGAACGCATCGCGAAAGACTTCCCCGCCGTCATGGTCGGGAGCTATGTCAAATGGAAGGCCGAGGACTACCGCACCAAGGTCACCTTCGACGGAAACGACCCAGACGCCGTCTCCAAAGCAGCCGACACGCTCGTCAACGAGCTAGCCCCAGCGCAGTTCGTGCGTAGAGAATGAGGCGCTACCGCGGGTGTGGTGTGCGCATACCGGGACACGCCCATAAGACAGCAGGCGGCAGCGCGAGCCCGCAGGGCGAAGCCCGGCGCAAGTGCGCCGGCAAGGCGGAGCGCAGCGACCGCCGCGCCAGGGAGGATTACGGGTGGGGGTGGGCGGGCGGTGTAACTAAACCAAACCAGCCCCCAATTCCCGCAACCCCCCACACCACACCCGCGGTAGCGCCTGAACCGCCCAGTCCGTTGAACTCCCGTGTCGCGGGTTTTTCCGAGCCCCGTTCTCACTGCCAGTTCAGCTTCTGTTTCCCCGGATCCGTAATGACTTTCGCGTCTTCCGGATCCGCTGGCTCCTCTTCGAGCTCTTCACCGGCCGTTTCCTGAGCTGCTTCCGCTGGGTAGAGCCTCACCGCTGTCACTGTGTCGATGCGGGCCTGCTGGGGCCCGGAGCTGGTCTGGGTCGTGATGCGCATTTGTGAAGTCGAATCCGCCTCGGAATAGGGCGTGAAGTAGGCTAGGCGGACTGCGGCCGAGCCAATGATCGATGCCTGGTAGGCCTCGAGTCGGCCATTGCCGATAGACTGCGGCTGAGCGGTTTGGCGTGCCGTGATCTGGAGCTGAAGCTGATCCCTATCCATCTTGTCGATCCGATAGGTCACGACCTGGTCGACCCAGACGCCGGAGAACTGAAGCCGGCGCTCGACCTCCCACTGCGCCCGCGCCCCGACCGGCTCGTCTGGAAAGGGCACGGTGAGAAGTGCGCTTCGAATGTTGCCAAGCATCGTGCGCAAGGTCGGTGGTACGTCTTCCATTCCGCGGAACTCTCCTCGGCGGATCCGTCCCTGCGCGTCCATTTCGCTCCAACCCTGCACTTGCAACAGCGGCGCCAAGGTCTGTTCCATCTGCTCACGCTGAGCCGGACTCATCTTCTGGGCCATCTTCGAAAGACGGACCTGGGTGACCTGAACGGGATGGCGTAAGAAGCCCTGCGGCGTCGGCTGCGCGGGGCCCATCTTCACCTCCAGTTGGACAGGCGGAATGCCGCTCTGGGCGCCTCGACCGGCAGCTTGCATCGAACGCCCGCGCACGAGCTCCAAGAGCAGCGTCTCGGTTTGACCAGGCGCAACCCTGTAGCGAAGCGGAACCCGCGGCGTCATCCCCGCATCCACCACTCGAACTTCGGGTAGCACACGCAGGGGAGGACCAGGGTCCTGCACCTGCACCGACTGCGGCTGGAACTGCGTTCGGCAAGCGGTCGTCGCCAGCAAGACGCCGGCGAGCATCGCGATACGAAACATGAAATCTACCTTTCCTTCTTCGAAACCAGTCGTAGCACTGCCCGTCTCGCGGACATCAAAGGCTCTGTCTTTTCCGGTGAGACCAGCGCAATATCGGCCGCAGAGCTGCTCTCGAGCGCCGCTTCGAGCGCCACCGGGAGCCCAAGATCGGCAAGCGCGTGGCCCCGCGCGCGCATCTCGTAACTGCGAACGTGCATTTCGAGCTGGGGATTGAGGTCGGCAACTTGAGGAGTGGCTCTCTGCTTGACCGTGACCGTCACCCGGAACCGATCGCCGACGCGATCGGTCAGCTCGTATCGCGTGACTTGGGTCACTCGCGCGCTCCAAATCCGCAGGGGTCGTCGAACTTCCCAGACCGCGCCGATGCCCACGGGCTCGAGAGGCAACGGAATGGTGGCGATTGCCGACCGCACGTTTCCAATCGTGATCGCGACGCGAGGATGGATGCGTTCTTGACCCTGCGCCCAGGGAACGTCGGCATCGACCACGATGCCTTGTGTATTGATATCGAAGCGCCCGCGCATCCCGCGAAGCGCTTCGACGCCTTGCTCGACCTCCTGGGTTTGACGGCCAGTGACGCCGTCCGGAAGCACGGACTCCGCTTTGGAGATGCGCAAGATGTAGCGGGACCCTTTTGGAATGACGACGGTCGGGCCCGCGTGCAAGAAGAGCGTGAAGCCGGGTAAGACACCGAACGCGTCGTCGGACTGCTCGGTTCGTTCCGCCGAGGCCTCCACATCGCGGATGTCCAACAGAGCCCTCACGACGGTGTCGGGCGGAATTGCGTAGCGCAGTGGCGCGAGCGGCGTTTGGCCGGGATCGACCAACGTTACGGAAAGCTCGGGCGGAGGCGGCGCCGTCTTGTTCTTCTTGCAGCCAGCGGTCGCAAGCACGCCGAGGAGGCAGGCACTTAGAATGATGTTCTTCATTGGTTGGCGAGATCCCCTTTGGTCCGTTGTCTTCTAGAAAGGAATCGACCCGGGGGCAAGCATGGATCCGCGCGAATCAGGGGATCGCAGCCGATTAATACCAGCCGCCGATGCCGAAAGAGAACGACGTGTAGTTCCGGGCGACGTCCAGGGCGCCCGTGACCTGCCAGCGGTAGTCGTCCGGCCAGAGCCCAAAGACGTTCCATTTGAAGAGACTGATGTCGAATCCGAGCGTTCCGTGAACTCGTAGGCTCGACTGCGCGAAGCGCGTCGGCTCCAGATAGGTCCCGGCGCGGATCTTCATCCTGGTCGGTACGGCCTCGGTTTCGAACCCGAGTCGCGGCGAGACCGTGATCTTCTCCCCGGATCGTTGGACCGTTTGGAAAAAGAGCGACTCCACTCCAACACCGTTGTCGACCCGGCCGTTGAACCAGAGATCGGCAGTGAGCAAATAGTACCGGCGCGGCCAGCCCCAGCGGTACTGCTTTCGCAACATATCCCAGGCCAGCTTCTTCATTTCCTTCCGGGTTTGTTTGATCCGCGCCTGCTTCCTCTCGTATTTCTGCTGGACCGCCTGAACACAAAGCTCGACATCGGGCCCGCCGCGCGCGCGCACGGCAGCAATTTCTTCCTGCTCGGCTTCTTTCGCAGCCTGCTTGCGTCGGTCGAGACGCTCGAGCTCGTCGACCGCCAGTGCTTCAGCGCTCACCCAGGGCGGATTCGGGGGCCGCGGCCCGAACTGGTACGAAAAACCAACGCTGCCTGTCGTTGGAATCTTTGTCGAACGCGGGAGAAAGAAATCCCCCACCACGATGTCCCCGTC